>JALZFJ010000398.1 GCA_030867425.1 Actinomycetota bacterium
CTCGTCGTCATGTTTGTCGTTGCTACGATCTGGCCGATCAACCTCGGTGTTATGGGCTTCGTCGCCGCTTTTCTCGTCGGTACTCTTCTCGGGGGCCTAAGCGCCGAGGGTACCTTCAGCGGTTTCCCAATCGAATTGTTTGTCCTTCTGACGGGGGTCACCCTACTATTTGTCATCGCTCAGAACAACGGGACCACCGACTTGATCACGGACTGGAGCGTCAGCCTGGTCAGGGGCAATCTCGGTCTCATGCCGTGGATTATGTTTGCGCTGACTACTCTGTTGTGTAGCGTCGGCGCTCTGAGTGCTGCGGGTGTCGCGATCGTTGCCCCGATTGCACTGCAATTCGCTGCTCAATACAGAATCAACCCCTTGATGATGGGTGTAATGGTCGTCCAAGGGGCGACCGCAGGCTCTTACTCACCGATCAGTCCTTTTGGAGTGATCACTAACGGTGTTCTCTCGTCAAACGATCTACCACAATCGCCGGGACTGCTCTTCGTAAATTCTCTAATCTTCAATACCCTGGTTGCAGGCCTGGTGTTTGTAGCTTTCGGCGGACTTGGCTTACTGCGAAAGCGTGCTGACTCCGAAGAGTTTGTAGAGAAGGATACGGCGAATGGCGATCCTGTGAATGGGAGTAATGAATCTGAGGAAGCATCCGAAGAAAGTACAGAGGAAGACGAAAGGGGTCTGACTCCATACAAGGGAGCCACGCTTGTGGGCATAGCGCTCCTTGTCGTGCTGGCGCTTGGATTCCAGGTGAATGTAGGTTTGGCAGCGTTCACGATAGCTTTGGGACTGTGGCTAATAGCCCCGAACAGGCAAGAAGGAATTCTCGGGCAGATGCCGTGGGGAGTGATCCTGCTAGTAACTGGGATCCTGACGTATGTGAAAGTGCTAGAGGAGATTGGCACCATCGATTACGTGGAAGGCCTGGTTAGCGCTACGGGTAGCCCTCTGATCTCGGCTCTCGCAGCGTCTTATGTAGGAGGAATAATCTCGGCTTTTGCATCGACGGCGGGGATTTTGGGGGTGGCCATCCCGCTCATAGGATCCGTCCTGCAGGATCCGACTATTCCCGCGATCGGCGTGGTGTCGGCGGTAGCTATTTCCTCGGCGATCGTCGATGTGAGCCCTTTCTCTACCAACGGGGCGTTGCTGCTTGCTAATGCGCAGACCGACGAACGCTCGTTCTTCAGGCGGCTCTTGCTGTGGTCTATTCTCGTTACCGCTGTTATGCCGCTGCTCGCCTGGTTCGTGTTTGTCGTTATCGGAATACCATAGATCGAGGCGGCAAAAACAGGCTCGCAAAACCGGCGGGCAGACAGAGTGGCTATCTAAGGGCGCTCGAGACCACAAGGAGGTCGTAGGTCATGCGGCTTACCCGCGAAGAAGAGGAGATGCTGCGAGGAGAGAGGGGCGAAGTGGTCGAAGAGGCGCTCCGAGTGCAGCTCGAGGTGGGTGAGTTTTTCGGGGCGCAGGAGTTCGTCTCGGTCAGTAACGTTCACATGATGGGCGACATCGAGGTGATGGGCGACGGGGGCTTAGAGTTTTTGCGGCGCATGGCACGGCTCGGGGCAAGGTGCGTGGTGAACACGACGACCAACGCCCGCTGCTTCGACTTCGACTACGTCGAACGCCTGAACCAGGACGCCGACACGGCCGAGAAGGAGAAGGAGCTGATCTCGCTTTTGCAGGAGATCGGGGTGATGACCACAGACACCTGCATCAACTACCAGTCCCTCTACCAGCCCCACCTGGGCGAGCACGTGGCCTGGGGGGACACAGGCACGGTCATCTACGCCAACTCCGTCCTCGGGGCCCGCTCGAACTTCGAGAGCGGCCCCGTCGCCCTCGCCACCGCCCTCACCGGCAGGACCCCTGCCTATGGCTTCCACCTCGACGAGCGCCGTAAGGGGAAGATCCTGGTAGAGCTCGAAGCTGAGCCGAAGAGCCTGGCCGACTGGGGGGCCGTAGGCAAACTCGTAGGTGAAAAGCACCAAAACTACTACTCGGTGCCCGTGTTCACCGGCGTGAAAGGATCGCCCATTGCGGACGACCTGAAGCACTTGGGGGCCTCACTCGCCAGCTACGGCTCGTTGGGGATGTTCCACATGGTGGGCGTTACCCCGGAGGCGGAGACCGTGGAGGATGCCTTCGGCGGGGAAGAGCCCAAAGCGACCGTAACCGTCACCGATGAGGACCTCGACGAGCTGTACGCCAGCTACGACACGGGGGACAGTAGCGCCAACCTGGTCGTCTTCAGCGGTCCGCAGCTCTCGCTCTACGAGTTGAAAACCATCTCGGAGCTCTTGGAGGGGAAGAAGGTCAAGGAAGGCACGTCCCTTATCGTCACCACCAACAGGGGGTACAAAGCCGCTGGCGAAAAGCTAGGTTACCTGAACAAGATAGAGGAAGCGGGCGGGATGGTCTTGGAGGGCGTGTGCTTCTACATCTTGGACAGCATAGTCCGCCTGAGGATAGAGAATGGATGGGACAATCTGGTGACCAACTCGGCGAAGCTGGCCAACATCATAGCGGCCCACAAGTTCAACCCCATTCTGCGCCGCACCGAAGAATGTGTCGAAGCAGCCCTGACAGGGAGGGTAGAGCAGCCATGAGCGCCCGGGAGAAAGAGGAAACCATCATCAAAGTCGAGCGGGCGGCTGGGGAGGTCGTCGAGGGGGAGGCCCTTGTGTCGCCGGAGGGCTTCAGTCCCAGGTACGACCTCGATCGCTGGACCGGCGAGATCTCCCGTCCGGGGCACGCCATAGAGGGGGAGAATATAAAGGATAGAATCCTCTTCTTTCCGACCGCCAAGGGCGGTATTGCTGCCGGGTGGGCGTTCCAGGACCTCAAAACCAAGGGCATAGCGCCAAGGGCCCTGGTGTTCGGAGTGACCAACCCGGTGATGGTGCAGGGGGCCGTCTTCGCCGGCATTACCATTACCGAGGGCTGGTGGCGAGACCCCCTCAAGGTGGTACGGACGGGGGATAAGGTCAGGGTAGATCCCTTGAACAAGAGAATCGAAATTTTGAGACGCGGGTAGCCTGTCGACTCCTCTGAAGAGTAGTGGATTATAGGGAAGGGAGAACTACGTGGAGAAATTAGGTGGAGAGAGATCAGGTCAAGAGGTCTCTCCTAGCAGAGTAGCGCTGGCGAGTTCCATAGGTGCCGCCATAGAGTGGTACGACTTCTTCATCTTCGGGACGGCGGCCGGTCTGGTCTTCAACCAGCTGTTCTTTACCAATCTGGATCCGATTACCGGAACCCTGGTCGCCTACCTCACGTTCGCGGTAGGCTACGTGGCCCGACCCGTAGGTAGCCTTATCTTCGGCCACTATGGGGACAGGCTCGGTCGCAAAACCATGCTTATCCTTACGCTGCTCATAATGGGAGTTGCGACCTTCCTCATGGGTCTCTTACCGACGTACACCCAGATAGGGATCTGGGCACCGATCCTGCTAGTTATACTGCGTATCCTTCAGGGCATAGGCATCGGCGGCGAGTACGGCGGAGCGGTGCTCATGGCGGTGGAATATGCGCCCGAAGGCAGGCGTGGTTTCTACGGGAGCTGGCCCCAGGCCGGGGTTCCGGCGGGACTCTTCCTCG
>JALZFJ010000404.1 GCA_030867425.1 Actinomycetota bacterium
CCCTTCTTACCCTTGGGGAGCTCGTCGCCCGCCTTGGCGTCCGTCTCGTTTCTCTTTCGTTCCTCTATGTCGCTCCAGCGGTTTATACCCACTCCTTCTCCTTCCTGGATGTGTACTCTATCGAATACGGGATAGCTTCCGGCAACCTTTTATACCCGCTGTCAGGCAAACCCAGTCACCGTATTCACCGAGCTAGGGGCTTGGCTGTCGCACTCTACCTCACCTGGCGCATGCGGCTATGCGAGCAGGGAAGCTTGGGGGTTTCAAATAGTTACACCTGTCTTTATTTCCTCAGGCCGAGGGATATAGTATATCGAGAGAAGAACAGAGAGGACTGGATGACTAACTGGTCTACTGCGACGCCGTTCGAGATCTCAAATTACGACAATCCTGAGACCATCCGCTTCAGGAAATACGCCACGGGCACGCACCTTATCGTGCACGGAACAAAAGTCGAGGCAGGCCTGACCCCAAAGGAAGCGGTCTGGCAGAAGGATGAGGCCAGGCTCTATCACTACGAGCCTAGGCGCCAGAAGAAGTCTCCTGTACCGGTCCTGATCGTCTACGCGCCCATCCTTCGTTCCTACATTCTGGATCTGGTGCCGGGCAACAGCTTCGTGGAATACCTCCTGAGGGAGGGCTTCGACGTGTACCTGCTCGATTGGGGCAACGCCGGCCCCGAGGATAAGAGTCTTTCGTTCGAGGATTGGATCCTGGACTATATGCCCGAGGCGGTAGAGAGCGTTCTGAAGAATTCCGGGGCCGAAGGGTTGACCGTCTTCGGGTATTGCCAGGGTGGGACGATGAGCGCAATGTACGCTTCCCTCTTCCCGGAGGAACACCTAAAGAACCTGATCCTGTTGGCCACTCCTACAAATTTCGCACCCGAGGACCCGGGGATCTTCGGGCTGTGGACCCTCTGGAGCAGGAACAGCGAGAACTATTTTGACCTGGATTTGATGGTTGAGGCTTTCGGGAACATCCCGGAGGATTTCCTCAAGTGTCTCGCTGAAACCCAAGCCTCCGCGCTGAAGCCTCTCCCCGACTTGGCTGGCTCCTACGCTATGATGTGGGAGCGCATCATACCTGAAAAAACCATGGCCACGTGGCTAGCGGTAAGCAAGTGGGTGGACGACGGGACGCCCTTCCCAGGTCAAGCTTTTAAGCAGTGGATCCGGGAGTTCTATCAGCAAAACAAACTCCCCAAGGGAGAGATAGAACTTCGCGGTCAAAGGGTAGACCTCTCGAACATCGAGTGCCCCTTGCTGAACGTAGCGGGGAGTAAGGACTTCATCTGCCCGGTAGCCCAGGCTGAGGTCACGATGGACCTCGTCGGGAGCCGGGACAAGGAATTCCTCGTCCTCGATGCTGGACACGTTGGCCTGATGGCCGGGCCGGTGGCCAAGAAAGAACTGTGGCCCCAAGTAGGGAGCTGGCTAGAGCCTCGCTCGAAGTAGCCGCGGAGGTTAACGTGACAGTTGATGAGCAGAATATAGATGTTGATGGGCTATCTGTCTGCTACCTGATGGCTGGAGAGGGGCCCCCGCTAGTGTTTCTGCATGCCCTCGGCGAAAGTGCTCTCGATTGGCGGTGGGTACTACCTGCCCTGGCGCATACGCATCGCGTGTACGCAGTGGATCTACCCGGATTCGGCTACAGTGCCAAGCCTTCGGCCGAATACTCGCCGGCCTTTTTCACTAGCTTCGTTGGCGCCTACCTCGATGCTTTGGGGCTTGAGCGCACCGCGTTGGTCGGCAACTCACTCGGTGGTCTAGTCGCCCTACACTTGGCGCTTTGCGACCCAGCACGAGTGAGTGCTCTGGGCCTGGCAGCCAGTGCTGGCCTTGGGCGAGCGGTTGCCTACGCGCTGCGGCTGCCGACCCTCCCGGGCTACGGCGAGATGGCGGTCGCCTGGGGGAAGACGCCTCTCGGCGCCGCCCAAAGGGCTTGGTCGCGAATGCCACTTCTTTTCGCGCACCCCGAGCGCGTTCCTGCCGAGTGGATAACCGAGCAGACCCGACTGGCGCAACTGCCAGGCTTTATGGAGGCGACGATATCCGCCCTGCGTACCTGTGTTGACTTGGGAGGGCAACGGGAGGTGTTGGTAAATCAACTTCCCCGTCTACAGATGCCGACGCTTGTCATCTGGGGAGAGCGCGACCGGGTGTTTCCCTACTCCCAAGGACAGAAAGCGGTCTCCTGCCTCCGACAAGGATTCCTCGAGCTAATCCCCGACTGCGGGCATCTGGCTCACGTCGAGCGACCTCATCACTTCGCGGCGATTCTCGGAGAATTCCTGGATGAATGTGGCGGTACAAATCCCGATTAGACTACGCGCTTCGATTCTGTGCTGCGTTGAATCAACATACATCCTCGTTTCCGATCTCAGGTGGAACTACGTGGCCGTCCTCGAACTCTTGGTACCTGAAGTCGTATCCGGCGCGCTAGAGCTCGGCGTCGGACAACGCCAGTCACACTGCCCCTCCCGCGGGTTACGAGGACTGGCGCGAGACCTTCTACACAGAGGTGTGGGCTTATAGTCCTCGCCGCGTTTGCAGTGCTCGTTGGACTCGCCATCCTCGCGCATGACAAGCGCAAACGGCTGTCTCTTAGACGCGCTCATCCGAGTTCCCCTTGCTGAGAATGTATCTACAGGCGTTCAAGGGACGGGCAAAGTAGAATTGGGGCATGAGCGAAGGAAGCGGTAGCGGGATGTTCGATGCGGTGGTCGTCGGCTCGGGACCGAACGGCTTGGCTGCCGCCGTGGAGTTGGCACGAAACGGCCGCTCCGTACTCGTGCTGGAAGCCGAAGACATGGTGGGCGGAGGTACCCGCTCAGCGGAA
>JALZFJ010000009.1 GCA_030867425.1 Actinomycetota bacterium
GGCCGTCGGTCAGCTCGTCGGCGAGGACAGGACCAACGACTTTCTTGCGGGTAGAATAAGGCTCATGGAGATTTCGGTGCTCATAGACGAGTTCGCCGACCACCTCGCCGACGACCCTAATACCTCCCCCCGAACTGCGGAGTTCTACGAAGCGGATCTCAAGGAATTCGCTCGCTTCCTCGAAGCGGAGAAAGTCGAGCACGTGGAGGACATCGGTGTGGGCACGGTAATGGGCTTCCGCAACTACCTCCTCGAAGGCAACCGCAAGCGCTTCACCGTCTACCGCAAGGATGCGGCGGTTCGGCGCTTTTTGGATTGGGTGCGCACCTCGACCGACGCGGGCCTGGATCTCGACCCTATAGAGCCCATGCACCAGCCCCTAGACCAGCAGATAACGTTCCTCGACGACGAGGAGATCGAACAGCTCCTCTCCTTCCCGCAGGATAGCTTCGACTCCTTGCGCGACGCTGTCGTGATCCGGCTCATGCTCGACACCGGGGTGACGGTAGGCGAGATAAGAAACCTCCTCAAGAGCGATCTCGACCTCGACGACGCCCAGGTACAGCTCGGCGGTCCCGGCTCGCACCTGGCTCCCCGCGCCCGCCGCCTCTCCGAAGCAACGGTTAAGACCCTGCGACGCTACCTCGAGCGGCGCGAAGACAAAACCCCCGAACTCGTAGTAGGCCGGGCCGCCCGCCCGATGACGACCTCTAAATCTCTCCAGAACGCCCTCTGGAAGCGGTGCGATCAAGTCGGCCTCCCCCGCATCTCCCCGATGGTCTTGCGTCACACCTTCGCCATCAGGCTCCTGAGGCGTGGCATCACCCTGAACGAGCTAAAAGACGCTTTAGGCGTGCGGGACACCACGAACATCGGGGTCTACAAGAAGTTCGTCTAGGCTAGGTTCGGCCGGTTCTGCACGCTCACTGTTGCCGGCGCGGCAAACTCTTTAGCAACTACTGTAACCGAGGAGCGCCAACCGGAGTCTACGTTAGTAAGAAGGTTTGTACCCTCCCGCGTTGTGGAACATATTATGATTGTATGGAATTGTTATAAACGTATGGAATATGAGTAGCAAACATGATAAAGTGGCTAAAGTGGCTTTCGCTGGGAAAAGGAGGGCCTGAAAGGTGTCGGACACAGTGTCACAGAGCCAGACCGAATACGCCCAGGAGCAGGACGAGGCGGCGTCGCAGCAGAACACTCGGCATGAGCAGAACCTAACGGAGCAGGAAATAGCAGACAACTTCCCTGTTCGAAAGAACGATCCGCGTACCTCGGTCCAGAAGACCGAGGAGTACAGGTTCGCGAGCAACATACCCTCCGACCAGACGATGGCGGAGAAAGAGTACGCTGACTACGTGCTGGAGTACGATGAGGACGGCGCCGCTGGGAACGCCAAGATCCCCGACGTGCTTCTGGACGTGCCGGTAGTCAAGGTTGATGAGATCAACTTCGAGCTCAACGACCTGCGGGCGAAGGTCAACCTCTTCGCGAAGGTGCTCGACCTGGTGGAGCTCTCGGTCGGTGTCGATGCTTACCTCGGTAGGGTCAAGCTGGTCATACAGGGCGTAGAAGCGCAGGCGCTTCTCAAGGTGAGGCTCGACAACGTGACCGCCATAATCGACCGGGTACTTACCACCATAGATCGCAACCCCCAAATCATCGAGAAGCTCGTTGAGGGCGTGAGCTCCGCGGTTGAAGACATCGGTTCGGGCGCAGGAGCCCTCGTGGGAGAGGGACTGAACTCCGCGGTTGAAGATATCGGTTCGGGCGCAGGTGAGTTGGTGGGCGAAGGGCTCAATTCAGCTGTCGAAGACATCGGCGCGGGCGCCGGTTCAGCGGTCGAGGACATCGGCGCGGGCGCAGGAGATCTCGTGGGAGAGGGACTGAACTCCGCGGTTGAAGACATCGGCGCGGGCGCCGGTTCAGCAGTCGAGGACATCGGCTCAGGTGCCGGAGACCTCGTAGGAGAGGGACTGAACTCGGCGGTTGAAGACATCGGCTCGGGCGCAGGAGATCTCGTGGGCGAAGGGCTCAATTCAGCGGTCGAGGACATCGGAGAAGGCACCGGCTCCGCCGTGGAAGACGTGGGTGCTGGCGCAGGGTCCGCTGTAGAAGATGTCGGTGCAGGTACGGGATCTGCCGTTGAGGATGTTGGTGCAGGCACTGGTTCGGCGGTCGAGGATGTAGGCGAAGGTGCTGGCTCTGCGGTCCAAGATGTCGGGTCGGGTGCAGGCTCGGCTGTGGAAGATGTGGGCTCCGGCACGGGCCATGCAGTTGGTGAGGTCGGAGAAGGTGCTGGCTCAGCCGTGGAAGACGTGGGCGAAGGCGCCGGAGAAGCCGTCGAGAGCACAGGTCAAGCCGTCGAGGACGTGGGCGCAGGCACAGGCTCTGCCGTCCAAGATGTCGGGTCGGGTGCCGGGGAGGCTGTAGAAAGCACAGGGCAGGCGGTCGAGGATGTCGGCGAGGGCGCAGGCCAAGCGGTCGAAAGCACGGGCCAGGCTGTTGAAGACGTAGGCGAAGGTGCTAGCTCAGCGGTCGAGGACGTAGGTGAAGGCGCGGGTGAGGCCGTCGAGAGCACGGGCGAAGCTGCCGAAGATGTCGGTAGTGGTGTTAGAGACGTTGGCGAGGGCGCTGGCCAGGCTGCCGGGCAGGTCGGTGAAGGAGCAGGCCAAGCTACGGGCGAGGTCGGTCAAGGTGCGGGTCAAACCGCTCAGGAAGCCGGGCAAGGAGCCGGCCGGGCTGCGGGTGAGGTCAGCGAAGGCGCTGGGCAGGCCGCCCAGCAGGCGCAGGAGACTGCAGGACAGCCTGCCGATAGAGCCGAAGGCGCGGACGGGGCTCCGGATCAGTCCGGCGGCGTGCCGGGCGAGAGCGTTGACGGGGCGGGGCAGACTGTGCAAC
>JALZFJ010000013.1 GCA_030867425.1 Actinomycetota bacterium
GGACTGCGGCGCTCGCGTTGACCGAGATGCTCCGCCTGGCCTCCAGGGTCATAGAGCTGTACTCGCGGCCGGCCTCTTCGCCAGCCGAGGGAACGAAAGCAGCGGAGGTGTTCGCCCTGTACCGGCAAGCTCAGCAAGCACTAGAGTTAGAGGACCCCCGGCGCGCCGAGGAGATAACAGAACGCGGCATATCTCTGGCCGACGAGCTTTTGGCAGGGAACGCGGACGAAGTCTCGAGTACCGGTGTGGCGCGCTCCGGTCCGTCGCCCGTAGGTGCGTAAGGCAAAGCGGAGCAGAAAGGAGCAGGACATGCAGATGATGGCGCTACTCCAGTCGGACCCGGAGGCATTCAAGGACGCGTTCAAGCTGTTGGGTGTCGGCGTCGCGGCCGGCGCGGGGGTTATCGGCGCTGGCGCGGGGATGGGCTACCTGATTGGCCAGACCATAGCGAGCATCCACCGCCAGCCGGAGGCCTTCGAGCAGACCAGGACCCTGATGTTCCTCGGGATAGGGCTCGTCGAGACACAGGCCCTTTTTGGCATCGTCTTCGCCCTCCTGCTTGCTTTCGTCCTCTAGAGAAGAAGGCAAAGTAGGTAACAGGAGAGGTAGATGGTGCAACGCGCCCTGAAATGGCTCTTGCCAGCTCTCGTCGTGACCGAAATTCTCCTCGTTTGGGCGAATCTTCTGAGCCTGCACGACGCCGTGCTCGTCGTGGTCGGGATCGAGGCGTTGCTACTCCTCGTGGGCGCGAGACAGCTTTTTGCCGCGACACACCGCTATCGGAGGGGGCTACGTAAGCGTCCTCGGGCGAGCCGGCTCTCCTGCCCGTTCTTCCGGGTCGGAAACTAGCCGAATGGGTGATGCCGGCGCTCGTGCGCAGGTGTACATTCTCCGAAAAGATCCTTGAGATAGGAGGAAATCATGGAGAATCGGTCCAGTGGAGTGAGCGCTTTGAGCGTGCTCTCGGAGGGTATGGCTGACGCGGTCGAGAAGATTGGGCCTTCGGTCGTGCAGGTCAATGGGCGGAGACGCCGACCGGCGAGCGGCGTGGTCTATGCCGCCAGGAAAGTATTGACCGCGAGTCACGTCGTGGAGCGAGAGGAGGACCTCTCGGTCGTAACACACGACGGCCGTACCCTGGAGGCACGCTTCGTCGGTCGGGACCCCGCAAACGATCTGGCTGTACTCGAGGCAGCAGACCTTGGAGAGACCGTGGCAGAGCCAGCGGCGGGGGGAGTGCGGGTAGGCCAGATCTCGCTCGCCGTCGCCCGTCCTAACCGCGAGGGGATAAGAGCGAGCTTCGGCGTCGTGAGCTCCGTCGGCGGTCCTTTGCGCACGGGAAGGGGGACGAGGCTGGAGAGGTACGTCCAGACCGACGCGACGCCTTACCCTGGCTTCTCGGGCGGGCCGCTGATAAACGCCGAAGGTGACGTGCTCGGGATCACGACACTCGGTTTCGCCCGGGGAGTGGCGTTGGCCGTTCCTGCCGCCGTCGCCTGGGACGTCGCCGGGTCCCTCGCGGAACGCGGCTCCATTAAGCGTGGGTACTTGGGCATCCTCAGCCAGCCCGTCAGCCTGCCCGCCGTCCAGCGCATGGGTCTGGAGGCAGGGGGTGGTCTGCTCGTCGTCGGCGTCGATGAAGACAGCCCCGCGGGCAAAGGCGGGGTGCTGGTCGGCGACATCCTCGTCTCTTTGGACGCTACTACCGTCGCGGACACCGAAGAGCTTCTGGCGCTCCTTACAGGCGACAAGGTCGGACGCGAGGTGCCGGTGGGGGTGGTCCGCGGGGGCGAGCAGAAGACGTTGCGCGTGACCGTCGGCGAGCGTGGCTAGGGAGTAAGAGATGAGCTTGGAATCCATGAGCCCTCTGGAAGGATCCGGCGTGACAGGCGCTTTGGCAGCGGTGATGATCGAGGGCTTGCTCCCCGGCGTCGTGCAGGTGCAAAGTAGCAGGGGTCGCGGAGCGGGGGCCGGGTTTGTCTGGTCCTCTGACGGCTCCGTGATTACCAACCACCACGTCGTCGCTGGCTCGGGGAGGGTACGCGTCGTTCTCGCGGACGACCGCTCCTTCGGCGCGGAAGTCGTGGGGCAGAGCCGACGGTTGGATCTCGCGATGCTCCGGCTCCGGGAGGCGCCGGCGGAGGATCTACCCACGCTGCCTATCGGGGACTCCGACACTTTGCGCGTGGGCGAGTTGGTCTTCGCCGTCGGGAATCCTTGGGGCCGCCGTGGGGCGGTGACGGCGGGGATAGTGAGCGGTCTCGGGACCGCGGGAAGACCCTTCGGACGGGCGCGCTACGTCCAGTCCGATGCTTACCTCGCGCCCGGAAACTCCGGTGGGCCGCTCGTGAACGCCAGGGGAGAGGTCGTCGGGGTGAACGCCATGATCTTCGGTGGTCTGGCGCTCGCTATCCCGATCAACACCGCCGGCGCCTGGTCGTCGGGCAGCACCAGAGCGGGGCGAAGCTCCCGCCCCCGTCTGGGCATCCGGGTGCAAGGAGTTGTGTTGCCTGCCTCCTCGCAAGAGACGGCGGGGCAGGAAACGGGTCTCATAATCTTCGCCGTCAACCCTCGCGGTCCCGCGGCCCGGGCTGGCCTCCTCGTTGGGGATGTGCTGCTTAGCGTGGCCGGCGAGCCGGTCGGAGACGCCTCCTCCCTGCCAGACTCTCTCGCGCGGGCCGCAAGCACCGGGAGCGCTGTGCGCCTGCGCGTGATGCGCGGCAGCAAGGTGCGAGAGCTCGGGGCAAACTTGGAGGATTTGGATCGCTCTCGTAAGCGTGGTGCATGATAGCGTGACCTTGTGAGCGAAGGCGCTCCCACGCGCGTTTACATCGTAGCTCCGACTGCCCTGGAGCGGTCGGGGCTGCGCGCGATCCTCGCGGATGCCGGAGCGGAGACCGGCGTCCTCTTGGTGGGCGAGGCGGGCAGGCTCGACGAAACCGATTCATGGCTCTCCGCAGCCGACGTCGTCGTGGTGGCGGGCGACGGTCTCCTCGAAGAGGCCGCGCGCGCCGTCGCCGAGGAGGGGACGCACGCGATCCTGCTGCTCTCCGACGACGACCGCTCGGTCCCCATGCTCCGCTCGCTCGCCCCCCGCGGCTGGGGCGTTGTGTCGCCGGACGCGCCACCGGAAGAGTTCTTGGCGGCGGTCGCCGCGGTCGTACTGGGCCTGGTGGTTCTGCCCCGGACGCTAACCGGGCGGCTAATAGGGGAGCCCGCGAACGTAGAAGAGCCCTCCGAGCCGCTGACCGCGCGCGAGCGCGAAGTCCTAGAGCTTCTGGGACGGGGGCTCTCGAACAAGATGATCGCCAAAGAGCTGCACATCAGCGAGCATACCGTCAAGTTCCACATCTCGTCTATCTACACCAAGCTCGGGGTTGCCAGCCGCACCGAAGCCATAAATCGCGGGGCGCGGCAAGGTTTGATCTCTCTCTAACAGACGATCGCCACTCGCCTGGCAGAGTGGTCTTGCCGAAACCTGCCGGAGCGGAGATTAGGATCAGCGCCTCATGCCCACTTCGATTTCTCTAGGGCAGGATCAGGTGCAGGTCGCCGAACTCGTGCCAGAGGTAACCCTCGCGCAGGGCCTCGGCGTAGGCCGCTTTGAGGTGCTTCTCTCCAGCGAGCGCCGGGCAGCGTTTCGAGGCCGCTTCTGCTCGACTCGACGGAGCCCGGCTGCGCTTGTTCTCAACGAGCGCCTGCAGCATCGCTAAGTGCGTGGAGCGTGGCTCGTGCAGGCCGGTGAGCATGGCGTCCACGGAACGGATCCCGAGCTCGGGGGTCACGACCAGGCTCGTCCAACCCTCACCGGGATGCGCGATGCCGTCCTCATCCGTGACGGTCTCTAAAGCCCGCACGACGGTTGTCCCGACGGCCACGACCCGTCGGTCCGCTGCATGAGCTGCGTTTACGAGGCGGGTGGTCTCGGACGGCACGCGGTAGAACTCTTCGTAGGGTGGCTCGTCCTCTTCGAGGCTGGCGACGCCGGTGTGCAGGATCAGGGGCGCCACCTGGACGCCGCGGGCGACGAGGTTCGTGATAAGCTCTGGCGTGAACGCCCGCCCGGCCGAAGGCATCTCGGCGCTGCCCGTCTCGATGGCGTAGACCGTCTGGTAGTAGCTGAGTGGCCAGCTCCCTTTGACGTACCCGTAGCGGATCGGGAACCCGTGCTGATTCGTGTACGCTTCTACCGGCTCCGGCAGGTCGAGGGTCGAGATCCAGAGCCGCGAACCGCGGGCGTCGCGGGGGTAGGGCACGTGAAGCATGGCCGTGGCACTGCCCGGCAAGCGGAGCGTCTCGCCGGCCCTCGCGCTGCGGAAGGGCTCGGTGGCCGAACCTTCGGGGATGCGGACCTCCACGGTCCAGAGGTCTGCCGACAGACGGGTGGAGAGGTGAAGCTCAAGCTTCGTGCCGTCCTCTCGCTCTGCTTCGAGCGCGGCGTTCATCGTGCCGCTGGTGTTGATCACCAGCACGTCCCCGGATTTGAGGAAGTCGCCGAGGTCTCGGAACCAGGCGTGGACCACGCGGCCGTCGCTCATGTAGGAGACCAGCAGGCGTACCTCGTCGCGCTCGAAGCCCCGTGCCTCGGGTGGCTCGCTCGCCTCGAGCTTCTGCGGCAGGTCGAAGTCGAGCGACGAGAGTCTCTTATCGGGGGTTTGTTCTACGAAAAGGGGCTGTACACTCATCGATCTCCTTTGTTGAGGTGGAGCAGGGCACGGGCCTCGTAGCGCCCGCTCGGCAGGTCGTTCGTCAACAGCTCTATCAGGCCAG
This sequence comes from Actinomycetota bacterium, assembly GCA_030867425.1. GTDB lineage: Bacteria > Actinomycetota > Rubrobacteria > Rubrobacterales > Rubrobacteraceae > Rubrobacter_F. The sequence goes on from JALZFJ010000013.1 coordinate 4,771, forward strand.
GGACGCTCTCCTCCGGCAGCGGACGGTCGCTGATGTCCTCGTCAGGGAAGGCTTCCTGGTGCATCTGGGTCCGCATGTCGCCGGGGTCCACCCAATAGACACGTAGGGAAGGGTTCTCGGCGGCGAGGATCGCGGAGAGGTGTTCGAGGGCGGCTTTGCTCGGGCCATACCCGCCCCAGCCCTCGTACGGCTCGATCCCCGCGTCGCTGGTGACGTTGAGTATACGAGCCCCAGGCTTCAGCTGGCTTCGCGTGGCCTGGATCAAGGCGAGCGGTGCGATCGTGTTCGTGCGGTAGACCTCCTCGAGCACGTCGAGCGGGTAATCGAGCAGGTTCGGCTGCGGGCTAGGGCCGAGGACGCTCGCGTTGTTGACGAGCGCGTCCAGGCCACCGGCTTCATGCGCGGCTTTGGCCAGAGCCCGGCGGTGTCGCTCGTTCGTTACGTCGCCGGGGACCGCGATAACGTCGATCAGCTCCGAAAGCTCGGCGCGGGCTTCTTCGAGCGCCTCCTTGCTGCGCGCGTCTATGATGAGGGTCCAGCCCTCACTGGCGAGCCCTCGGGCCAACGCGAGGCCGAGGCCGCGCGAAGCGCCGGTGATGAGGGCAGTCTTGAAAGAACGTTCGGTCATCGTATATGCCTCCGAATCGGTTTGTTTGAATAGAATGTATCTGGTGGGTAGTCTTGCGTGATCGTCTGTAGGGACGGTTTTTTGCCTGTACGAAAGTACAGCGCGGGTCGTTATCGAAGGGCCACAAGCCTCGTATCAAGGGCTTGATTCGTAGTGTGTTCTGGATCAGCGACGCAGTACAGAAGCTGTTGTTTGCTCAGAAAGCGAACTAGTTGGGGCCGAAAAACTCCTGATTCGGCGGTGTCCATCGTATCCCCAGGGTGGGTAGAGGTTCGGCGTCCGCGAGCTGCCGGCGCGCCCCGACGATCAGACGGCGGAACTCACAAAACTCCTCAGGGGAGAACCACAGGGTCAGGTTGCCGTGGGAGACCATGATCTGGCCCATAGAACACTTGACCGCCCGCCCGCAAGAGCCCCTTGCCAGCTCCCCGCAGCGGACCGGACACTCCGGGGCCTCCGTAACGAGGCGAGCGAAGCCTACGAACTCGTCTTGGGCCATGCGGACGCTCAACGCTTCCCAGAAGAGATGTATGGTTCCGTCCCCGCCACGGATCACGCGACTGCGAGAGTTGTAGGCGGCCAGCACCTTGTCTTGAAACCCCGCGTCCACTCGCTTCTCGAACCCTTCCCCACTGGTTCTCTGCTGAGAACCGTTTGCAGAAACTCAGACAATAATACCCGCGCGGGCTTTCAAAAGGCAAGTACTTTGGCCAGGAATGTGCACCAGGTCACATGTAACTATAAATCATAGTAGCGAGCGCCTGCCTCGGGAGATACCTCACCGTTCGCCCAGTTCCCTGTCCAACAAGAGCAAGGCGGCGCTGTCGTCGTCGGCCATCCTCAACCTCTCGACGATCTCGGTGGCAACTTTCTCCTCCTCGACCTGCTCCGTAACGAACCAGTTCAGCAGGACCTGCGCCGGGTAATCACCCTCCTGGACCGAGAGATCGTAGAGCTCGTGGATGCGGGAGGTTATCTCCTTCTCGTGCTCGAGGGCCTGCTCGAAGGTGTCGAGCGGCGACCGGAAGGCGTGCGGGGGCCCTTCGAGAGGCAATAGCTGCACGCTCTCTCCGCGATCTAAGAGGAAATCGAAGAACTTCAGGGCATGCCCCGTCTCCTCTTCGTACTGCCTGCGCATCCAGTGGGCGAACCCCGGGAGGTTGGCTACCCCAAAGGAGCCTGACATCGAGAGGTACACGTAGGCGGAGTAGAACTCGTGTTTGATCTGCTCGTTTATAGCGTCCCTGACAGCGCCTTTCATGGGCGTTTGCGCACCCTCGCTCATTTCACTTCCTCTCGTTCGTTTGCGTGCCTCGCCATGAATTGTACATGTTCTGTGGAAGCCTGCCCAGAGGTGCCAGCGTGGGGATCGAGCATCCTAAATAGTCGTTACTGAGACCCTGTCAAGGCGAGCTGAGGAGCCCGCGGCGGGCGGCGACCCTGGCCGCCTCCGTGCGGTTCCCGACGCCGAGCTTGGCGAGGATCGAGCTGACGTGGAATTTGACGGTCCGCTCGCTGATGAACAGCTCTTCGGCGATCTCTGAGTTTTTGTGGCCGTGGGCGAGGAGAGCCAGCACTTCGAGCTCCCGGGACGTGAGATCTTCCGGCCGTTCGTTGCCCCGCTCCACGTGCTCCAGCAGCCTGCTCGTCACCGCGGGCTGCAGCAGCGAGCCGCCGGAGTGGACGGTGCGGACGGCATCGAAGATCTCCTTCCGCGACGCTCCCTTGAGCAGATAACCTCGCGCCCCGGCTCGCAGAGCTCCCAGTATCCGCTCGTCGGTGTCGTAGGCGGTGAAGACGACGGTCCGGGCCCGGCTGTCGGCGTCCCGCAGCCTCTCCAGGGCCGCCACGCCGTCCGCGTTGGGCATCTCGAGGTCGAGCAGGATGACGTCCGGGTGGAGCCTCTCCGCCAGCCACACCACCTCCGAGCCGTCCGAAGCTTCGCCTATTACGTCGAAGTCTGGCTGGGTGCTCAATACGGCTACGAGGCCTTCGCGCAGCATCGGGTGGTCGTCGGCGACGAGGATCCTGATCTTCACATCCTCCAACCTCAGGCCTCTTCCAGCGGCACTGTTACCTCGACCTTCGTGCCTGCGCTGGGGCTGCTCCTTATGTCGAGGTAGCCGCCGAGCGTCCTCGCCCGCTCGTTCATCCCGACGAGGCCGTAGCGACCTTCGTGCACCTCCGAAGCGTCGAAGCCCCGTCCGTCATCCTCGATAGTGAGCAGGATCTGCTCGGGGGTGGCGACGAGTCGGACGGTTATGCGCCTGGCCCCCGAGTGCCGGGCCACGTTGTTCAGGGCCTCCTGGCAGATGCGGTACAGGGCCGTCTCGACGCGAGGTGACAGCGGAAGGGCGCCGTTTACCGCCCGAAAAACCACGTCGACTCCCGTTTCCGACTCCCACCTCTCCAGGAGGATTCTGAGCGCCTCGGAGAGCGGGCGCTCTTCGAGCGGAGCGGCCCGGAGGTCAAGCACGGAGCGGCGGGCCTCTTCCAGGTTGGACTGGGTCAGGGAGAGGGCGCGATGCAGCGGTTCCCTGGCTTGCTCCGCATCCGAGCCGGCATCGAGCAGGGCTTCGGCCGATTCGAGTTGGAGTGCGGTGGCGGTAAGTCCCTGGGCTAATGTATCGTGGATCTCGCGCGCCAGCCGGTTGCGCTCCTGGGCCGCGCCGAGTTGGGTGCTTTGGGCGAAGAGCCGGGCTCGCTCGACGGCGATGCTGAGCAGATCACCGATCGTGTAAAGGAGCTGCAAGTCTTCCGGCGAGAGGCTCCGCCAGTCCGGGCTGGCGACGTTCATAACGCCAAGCTTTTTGTCTTGGGCGTAGAGCGGGATGCTGGCGTGGTAACGGAGGCCGTCGGTACCGTCTACGAGGCCTTTCAGGCGGCTGCAGGTGAGCACGTTGATGTTCGCCGCGCCGCTCAGGTCGCCCTTTTCGTAGGTGTCGAGGCAGTAACAGTAGCCGGCTCCGTCCATGCGGCGGGGGTCGTTCGCTAAAGCCGGTGGCAGGTTCTGGGAAGCAGCCAAGTAGGGCTCCGAAGAATCATCGCTTATCAGCCAGATCCAACCAGTCCTCAGGTCCAAGAGCTCGGCGACCTGCGACAGGGTAAACTCCAGCGTCTCGCTCAGGTCCACCGAGCGATTCAGCTCACGCGCGATTGTGTTGAGCACTGAAAGCTCGTGGTTGAGACGCCGTAGATCTTTGGTTTTTCGAGGGTTCGGGGACTCGGGCATAGCTCCTCGCAACTTCCTTCTGGCGAAAGTTTATCAGTGCAAGAATTGGAGAGAAGATCAGCACCCCGAAAAATTGAGCAACCCCTCGGTGCTCCGGAGGTCGACCAGGCCAGGTACTACGCTAAGAGGTTCACTTCTTTGTATTTATAAGCCGGCGAGTCTTAGAGTCGGCTAACCGGCGGAGTTATGGGTGGCGTGAAGGTAAGAGATAAGCCAACCTTTATTCCGGTAGTACACCCTCGCGGGTTGAGTTTTGACGTGCTGCTGAGCGCCGAGGGCTCCTCAAGGTGGAGCCGGCGAGGACGGTCGTAGTTCGGCTCTGCCGGGGTTACGATTATGCTATATTCGCCCTCGTTGGTCAGGAGGAGTAGTGGTAAAGGACGTGTCGCAGCCCTCAAATTCCACCACCCCGACACCACCTGAGACGGACGGTAGGTAGATCGCGCAACGTAGTCCTCACGCGCTCGAAACCAGCGGCGAGCGGACGACCGGAAGCGTACGGTTGTCCTACCTGCCCGGCCTCGATGGGTTGCGCGCGCTCGCCGTCATCGCCGTGCTCCTCTACCATGCCCAGCTGACCTGGATCCCAGGCGGTTTCTTAGGCGTTGAGGTTTTCTTC
>JALZFJ010000033.1 GCA_030867425.1 Actinomycetota bacterium
CTACACCCTCCGAAGGGGAAGAAGTACACCAGCGCGAGAGCAGGACCATCTTGCAAATGAACTGGGACAAGGCTAGCAAGGCCGACAGATCCGCCATCTGTTGACACCACTCTGACACCACTGGGAACGCAATACTGTGCACCACATGGCAAAGCAGAGAAGAGAAAACGGCTTAAATATGGGAGTTCTGCAAGCCGCTGCAATACCCGGCAACGCCCGTCATCTCCCTTACAAGGGGTGGGCGCTGGTTCGACTCCAGCATCGCCCACTGTTGAAGGTTCGCAACATGACCCAAGCTCTTTTCTGAGCGAAACCTATGGTACGGTGTAACTCATAAGAGCTAACCCCTTTCTTGCAGGTGCCGAGCATCCACACGGCAGCGAGCCACATATCCAACCCGATAGGATTGTCCTCAAAGATGGCTCTGACCTTGACCGAGACCTGCTTCTTGCAGGCCCGGCAACTCCAGAGGCGTAATTCTAAAGGTATAAGTGGTTTCGTCCAGTACCCCGCAGGCGGAGCAAACAGGATCGTCCAACCAGCGGAGCTTTGCGACGTACTTGGTAGCCACGTCCAGACCAGAGAAGTGGCGAATGGCTTCTAAAAGAGTCTGGGGCGCAGCGTATCTTGGACGAACGTTTGACTTAGTTTCACTATAAGGCCTTAGTATCAGTTTGGCTATTACCTTTACCGAATTCCCCTACTTTCTCGAACCTTTCCCTGCCAAGTGCATCTGACGCTAAACGAAGCCCAGAACATTCCCAGGGAGCTTACGCTTATCAGGTCGAGCGCATCCCTTTTTATCTACCGGATTTTGTTTCTTCGGGGACTCGATCTTCGAACCGACTTACTATGCGGCACGTATTGTACTATGACCGATTATAGGCGGAAGGGATCTTTTGTGATGGCCACAGAGCGGGGAGAGTACAGCGAAGGGTATAGGCACCTGCCTCCTGAAGAAGCGGGTGCCATCTCCGATGTACCTATGCAGAATGAACTACTGAGCGAATTGGGGCAATCTCTCGTCACGGGAAACCTGACCGACCCGGAGCTTCTGGGCCGCACAGGCGACAACGCTCTCATCCAGATCCTCCCCGGCGCCGACGTGATCAAGGTTGGTGGCCAAAGCTTTATCGATCGCGGCCGCGCTGCGGTCTTCCCTCTCATTGAGGAGATCGGCGAAAACCTTGGCCGCCACAAGATGATCATCGGCACCGGCGCCGGCACCCGGGCCCGGCATGCGTACAGCGTCGGGATTAACCTTGGCATGCCCACCGGCGTGCTAGGCGTGCTCGGCACCCTAGTCAGCATGCAGAATGCGCGCATGCTCCACTACCTCCTGGCGAAGCATGGCATCCCTTTTATCGAGCCGGTGCAGTTCCCGCAGCTTCCACTCTACCTCGAAGAGCGGGGCGCGGTGATCTTCTTTGGAATGCCCCCCTACACCTTCTGGCAGAAGAACCCGGAGATGGGGCGCATTCCGCCACACCGCACCGATACCGGTGTCTACCTTGTCAGCGAGGTCTTCCGCACGCGGTCGATGATCTATATTAAGGATGAAGATGGGCTCTACACTGCCGATCCGAAGAAGGACCGCAACGCGAAGCTCATCCCACGCGTCACACTAAACGAGTTGAAGGAGATGGATCTTCCCGACGTTGTGGTAGAGCGCGCCGTGCTGGATCTGATGGAGAATGCGGAGAATCGTCGCTCCATCCAGGTCATCAACGGTCTCGTCAAAGGGAACCTCACCCAGGCGCTCGAAGGGGAGGAAATCGGGACCATCATCACTGCGGATTGATTAGCAGTGACGATACCTCCAGGAGTAAAATAGACTATGACAGATCTAAAGGACCAGCGCCATCATGTTGATTCGATGTTGATGCGTGAGAGCCTTCTCGACAAAAAGGTGATGGCTTCAACTGAATCCCCCGTAGTGCGGATGCTACCGAACGTCCACGTCGTCAAGATCGGCGGTCGCTCGATAATCGACGCGGGGAAAGTAGCCACCTATCCGGTGGTCGACGTCCTCGGAAAGCTCCTCGGAAGCGAGAAGCTGATTCTCGGCGTCGGCGGAGGCGTCAGGAGCCGTCACGTCTTTTCGATCGGTCTCGACCTCGGCCTCCCCACCGGCGTGCTCGCGCAGCTTTCACTGGCCGACGCTCTTGGCAATGCCCACATTCTCGGAACACTACTCGCCCCGTACGGCGTGGTGGCGGTTCCGCCGGAACTCTTCGGTAATCTCCTCCCTCTCTTTATCCACTCCGCCCCCGGCGTAATCTTTAACGGCGTCCCCCCCTACTCGCTCTGGGAGCATCCTCCAGACGTAGGGCGTATTCCGCCGCACCGCACTGATGCCGGTTGCTTCATCCTCGGTGAGTGTTTCGGCACCAAGACGGTGACGCTGGTTAAGGATGTGGATGGTCTCTATACAGAGGACCCGAAGCGGAACCCGAACGCGAGCTTCATCGACGCGATCGGCGCGCGCGAGCTAAAGCGCCGCGCGATCAAGAGCCTCCCCTTCGACGAAGTCCTCCCCGATCTTCTCATCAACGCGAGGCTCGTCCGCCAGTTCCAGATCGTCAACGGCCGCGAGCCCGAACGGACCGCCGCGGCGGTCGGGGGGGAGCATGTCGGTACCATCGTCTACGCCGACTGAGGCCAAACCCTCCATAGCTGCGCTGGCCGTCCACGTCGAGGGGCTTGTCAAAGCCTTCGGTGTAGAGGTCCGGGCGCTCGACGGAATCAACGTCTCTATTCCATCTGGAGAACTTGTCGGCCTCGTCGGCTCCAATGGCTCCGGCAAGAGCACGCTCCTTAAGATCCTCTACGGGATTACTGCCGCCGACGCAGGTGATGTGCGAGTTCTGGGGCTCGATCCCTATCGCGACCGTACTAGCCTGCGCTCACAGGTCGGCTACGCGGGGCAGGAGACTGCACTTGATCCTGAAATGACCGGCCGCGAGACGCTCCGCCTCTTCTATGCGCTTCGCTCTCTGCCGCATCACGATCGCGACGCGCGCTTAGCGTGGCTTACCGACGAGTACGGCATGGCCTCGTTCTGCCATCGGCCGGTGGCGACCTACTCCGGGGGCGAGCGGCAGCGCCTCCACCTCGCGCTCGAAGCGATGCACGAACCACGGCTTTTACTTCTCGATGAACCAACCACGAACCTTGATCCCGCCGCACGCCGCGCACTCTGGAGCCGCCTCGTTGCGTGGCGTGATGCCGGGCGCTCGCTCCTCGTCGCCACGCATGATCTGGCTGAGGTCACAACCTACTGCGATCGCGTGATCATTCTCGACCGGGGACGTCTCCTGGCGGACGACACGCCGAGCGCCCTCATCGCCGCGCAGGGACGAGCATCTACGGCGATCACGCTCGAATGCTGGCCCGAGGAGAATGCGGAGGGGTTGGTATCCGAACTTCGAAAGCTGCCGGAAGAGCCAGAGGTTGCAATTCACGGAGAGACGATCACACTCTTTCGTTCACACAATCCAGAAGGGAGCGAGCCGGCGCTCGATCTCCTCGCCTCACATGGAGTCTCCTATCTCCGCGTGGAACGCGCGGAGCCCGATCTGGCAGGCGTCTATTTCCGCCTTGCGGGGAAAGGACTCGCGGAGCCCGGGGAGCGTGGTCGAGGTGGGAAAGGGAGGGATGGATGATGACGGCTCTTCACATCGTGCGGGAGACAGCGCTGAGAAGCTGGCTGAAGACAATACGCCGGCCAGTTCCTCTCACCTTCTCCTTCGTGCAGCCTCTGCTCTGGATGCTGATCTTTGGCTTCCTCTTCCACCGCTTCCCGCTAGGCCCGGCTTACGCAGGACTGTCCTATCTCGACTTTCTCCTCCCAGGCATCTGCGCCATGACGGTCCTCTTCGGCGCATCGCAGTCGGGGATCGTAATCGTGCGTGATCTGCAGACCGGATTCCTCCAGCGGATGGTTCACTCCTCGGTGCATCCTTTGTGGATCCTCGGTGGCAAGATCTTTGCGGAGGTGACACGGCTTCTACTGCAGGCGTTCGTGGTGGCACTTCTTGGACTCGCGCTTGGTGCACGGCTCCTGATCGATCCCCTAGCCCTCTTCCTCGCGCTCGTAGCGCTCACCCTCTTCGCTCTCGCCTATGCGAGCCTCTCCTGCTGGGTCGGACTCAAGACAAAGTCGCAGGAGAGCATGCCGGTCTTCGTCCACGTTGTGAACATGCCGCTCCTCTTTACAAGCACCGCGCTTGTCCCTTCGCATCAGATGCCCACGTGGCTGGAAGCGCTTTCGCGCTGGAATCCTCTCTCGATAGTGGCTAACGGTTTACGGGAAGCGCTGCTACTTGGGCAGATACTCGATACTGGCAGTCTTATTCCGCTTCTCGCAATCAGCGCATCCCTCTTTACACTGGCATCGCGGACGATCGAGAAGGACTAGCAGTTGTAATGGGTAACATCGTCTCGCGGGAGGCTAACATGCGGGCCTCGACCAACAGGGTGGCTCTGGGGGAGACCGACGCCACCTTCGTTCACCGGAGCGACGTGACCGAGGACATCTGCGACCAAGCCCAAGTCATGGAAATACCAGAGAACGTGATGGCTACCTACCCGATAGCGACAAAAGCGGAGTCCCAGGACCCCGAGCTAGCACAGGAGTGGATTGATCTTGTGCTCAGCGATGAGGGGCAGCGCGTACTGGAGGAATACGGATTCGAACGAGCAAGGTGAAGCCGAAGCAGAAGCGACCAGGCCAGACCGGGAGCGGAGATAGACTTGCGTCTGGCTTCGCCGTGGCCGCGCTCGCCCTACTTTCGGGATTTATCAGCCTGCCGATCCTGAGCCTGGTGATCTGGACGGTGAACGAAGGTTCCTGGCGGGCAATGGGGTCCCCAGTCGCGTTGGACGCGCTGCTCCTGAGCGCCCAGACCACAGCCATAACCATGGGGATCATCTTCGCCATCGGTACTCCGGCGGCGTTCGTCCTGGCCCGGGCGGAGTTCCCGGGGAAGCGGTTGGTCAACGCCCTGATCGACATCCCGGCGGTCTTGCCTCCGAGTGCTGCGGGCATAGCGCTATTACTCGCGTTCGGGAGGGTGGGGCTCCTCGGTGAGTACTTGCAGGTCCTTGGGATACAACTCAGCTTCACCACTGCGGCGGTCGTGATGGCCGAACTCTTCGTCGCCTCACACTTCTACGTGCGGCAGGCCGCCGTGGGTTTCGCTAGCATAGACCGCGACGTGGAGGAGGCGGCGATGGTGGACGGCGCGGGCCGCGTAAAGGTGTTCTCGAAGATTACCATTCCTCTGGCGTTACCGGCGCTGGTGGCGGGAGCCGTGATCGCGTGGGCACGCGCTTTAGGAGAGTTCGGGGGCACGATTATCTTCGCGGGAAGCTTCCGGGGCGTAACGCAGACCATGCCGCTGGCCATCTACGGGACCCTGGAGAACGACTTCGACGCGGCGGTTGCACTTTCGGTGCTTGTTTTGGGCTTCGCTTTCGTCGTCATCCTGACCGCCCGCTTCTTTACCCGAAGGGCGGAAGCGCGGCGCTTAAAGCGTGCTTGTACTCGGCGTCTAAGCCAGTCCTTCGTCCGTGAGGACCATGACGTCGGTGGCCTTGACGAGGGCGGTCACCTCTTTGCCGACCTCGAGGCCGAGCTCGTCGGCGCTCTCGCGGGTGATGAGGGCGACCACGTGGTTGTCGCCGACCCTGATGGTCACCTTGGCCGCTGCCTCGCCCCTGACAACCTCGGTTACGGTGCCGGGAAGCCGGTTACGAGCGCTCATTTGCATCGCCTGTGCTCCTTTCTCTTTCGCCGACGGCCAATAGTCCGAGCTGCAGGGCCAGCCGTGCCCGGGGATCCTTCAAGTCTAAACCAGTCAACTTCTCTACGCGTGAGAGGCGGTAGAGCATGCTGTTGCGGTGTAAAAAGAGCCGGTCGGCCACCTCGCTCGCGTTGGCGCCAACGGCGAAATAGACTCGCAGGGTACGCACGAGGTCGCTCCGGCGCTCCCGGTCGTGCTCTTCCAGCGGCTCCACCAAGACGCGAAAGGGTTCCAGGACAGGGCCGCGCGCGAGCTCCCGCAGGAGCTGCTCCGTCTCCATGTAGACCACCTTTCTACATATCGGGAGGCGAAGACCTTTCGGAGCCCTACCCTATCGGCCCCAGCTCCCTAGGACCATCCCTTAGGACGCCGGGGCTCGGAGGCCTTTGGGCGCCGAATTTACCAGATCCCTGCCCCCCGTGCTAAAAAGCAGGCATGGACCCGACACCAAAGCCGGGGGTGAACGTGGAGACTTCCCGCTCGGAGATGTTCCGTAAGCTGCTCCAGAGGGACCCGAACAACCCGATGATCCTCTACTCCTTGGGCAACGAATTGTTCAAAGAGAAGAAGTATTCGGAGGCCTGGACGTACCTGAGCCAAGCCATCGAGAACAAGCCGGACTACTCGGTGGCGTACCGGGTTTTGGGTCGGGCGCTCTACGAGCTGCACGAAGAAGCCGAGGCCCGTCGGGTGTTCGCCGAAGGGCGTGAGGTGGCCCAGAGAAACGGGGATTTGCAGACCGTCAAGGAGATAGACGTCTTCGTCCGCCGACTGGAGAAGCGCGAGAGGGGAGAGGCGGGTTCTTAGTTGGCACCTGCGGTAGGCATCCTCGTGGACTACGAGAGCCCGCTCGCGCGCGAGGTGGCAGGGACGGTTTGGGGAGGGCTCTCTGCTGCGGCTCTGCGCGCCGGGTACACCAGGACATCGGCTCTTTGGGAGAGCTTGCAGGCGCCAGGGAGCGAGAAGAGGCTAGAAGGGTCCGTGATCTACATCTTCGCCGTGGGTCAGGACTGCCCGGACGCCGTAGACGCCATCCGTCCGGTGGGCGTAGGGGATGCCTCTCACCTCTACGGTGTGGTCGCCGCGATCCCCGAGCGGCCGAGCCCGCTCGCGGGTTCGCTCCTCTACCAGGGGGTCGGTAAGCTAATCGAGGGTGGCGTTAGGGCTGGGGCCATCGAGCCCGCTCTCCTGCGGGCCCTGCCCAAAGAGTGCGAATCCTACGCCAAAAGGCTACTCGAACGCCTCTCGCCCCTGCTAGAGGCGTAGTGGTCGGTAACCTGGCCGCCGCCTTGTTGGTGACGGGCGCCTTCGCCGGGCTCGCGTACGCCCTGAGGATGGTGAGCCGGGGCGGCGCTGTAGGCGGGTTCGTGATAGGGGCCGGGATCTACCTGTCCTTGGGCCCACCGGGATTCGCGATCCTGGCCCTCTTCGTGGTCGGTGGCTCCGCCCTCACCCGCCTCGGCTACCGGAGCAAAGAGGGAAGGGGGATCGCGCAGGCCCACGCCGGCCGCCGCGGCGCCAGTAACGCCCTCGCCAACTGCGGCGTTGCCCTCCTGTGTGCCCTCCTCGCCGTCCTGATCCACTCTGAAGCCTTCGTCGCTGCCTTCGTCGCTTCTCTGGGCGCGGCCTTCGCGGATACAGCGGAGTCCGAGGTGGGACAGCTCTATGGTCGTACGCCGCGGCTCATCACCACGCTACGAAAGGTCCCACCTGGTACGGATGGGGCCATCTCGCTCCCGGGGACGCTCGCCGGGCTCGGCGTCGCGGGGCTCACCGCGCTCCTCGGGCTGCCGCTCGGGCTCGTGGCGGGGCCGGGAGCGGCGCTCCTCGTGGCGGGCGGGGCGTTCCTAGGGACCGTGGTAGACAGCTTCGTCGGGGCGCTCGCGCCGCGGGTCGGCAACGAGCTTACGAACGTCCTTTGTACGTTGGTCGCGGCCGCGCTGGCCTTCCTTCTCGCTTAACGCGTCCATCCGAGAGTTGTAAGCCTGCCTGGAGCCTGGGATACTGCGGTCTCCGGCGGGTGATGGCTCCGGCCTGCGGGAGACGCAACCGAAGTTCGGGTGAGGATGGAGAACGTGCCTTTCGAAGAATCCCTGGGCGAGATGATGGTGAACCTTATCCTGGTCGAACACTCCGACTCTCCGCGCAACGCAACCAACTTCGAGTGCTACCTTAGCGGTTCGTTGGCCAACATAGCGGCCTACGTCTCGAAGCTCGGCGGCAGATCGGCGGTTATAGTCAAGACTGGCATCAGCGCCTTCGGCCAGTTCCCCGTGACGGTCTCTGACGGCGAGAAGGTCGCGCGAATCGGGCCGTTGTCGAAGGCCAAGGTGGAGAACGAGACCGGCAGATTCGTCAACAAGGTCGGGGTGCTCAAGCTGCGCATCGTCGGCCACGTCGAGCGCATGATCGACTGTGAATCACCCTACCGACGATTAGACACCCTTGCCGTGCAACACGCCTGAACCCACGGAGGTGCCGGAGCGCAAGATAACAGAACTCCCCGCCCTTATTGGGGTCCTCCCCCCTGAAGAGCGCACGATCGCGGAGCGCATTTTCGACGTTAGTGCCACTACCGGCCGCCTCGACCCGCCGGAGGGCATGGAGCCCTGGATAGAACGTTCCTTCGGCTCGGTGGACGCCGTCCGGGAGCAGCGGATAGTCAAGGTGACGAACCTTGTGACCCTGGAGGGGACCCTCTTCAACGAGCTACGGGCCTCCCGCCCCATGGACACCAGGAGCGGCCTCGACCTGGAGCGCGAGATAGACGAGACCCGCGGGGACCCGTTTTGCCGACCCGAGGAAGGCACCCCCGCAGACGTCTTCGGCCGCGTCCGGGGCGAGCACTCCACGACCGCCTCGAACATTGCCAAGTACGACGGCTTCCACGCCCTCGTGGTCTTCGACGAACATAACCCCCTCGACTTCACCCCCGAAAAGGTGAGCGACTACATCTCCGTGGGACTGGAGTGGGGACGGAAGGCCCTCGATGCGGACCCGGAGGCCCCGTACTTCTTCTTGATGTGGAACTGCCTCTGGCGGGCCGGGAGTTCGATCATCCACGGCCACGCCCAGGTCACCACTACCCAGCGCATACACTATCCGAAGGTCGAGCGCCTGCGAAGAGCGGCTACGTCCTACGCCGCCGAACACGGCTCGGACTACTTCGCCGACCTGCATCGGGTCCACGCCTCCCTGGGATTAGCGATCCCCTGCCCTAGCGGGGTGCGGGCATTCGCCAGCCTCACCCCCATAAAGGAAAAGGAGATAGTACTCCTGGGCCAAAGCCTTGAGGACGAACCCCTCCATCTGGCGGTCGCCGGAGCCCTCCAGAGTTACACCCGTTCTTTGGGCGTCAGGACCTTCAACGTTGCCTTCTACCTTCCCCCGATAGCCCCCACCGGGGAAGATTGGTCCTCTTTCCCCAACGTGGTCCACCTCGTGGACCGGGGAGACCCGACGAACCGGACCTCCGACATAGGGGCTATGGAACTCTACGCTGCCTCCGTGGTAGCCTCCGATCCCTTCGAGGTCGCCGGCACCTTCGGGGAAGGTTTGCTCTGAAAAAGGCGGAGCCGTGCGGCCGCAGGCCCACTACTAACGTCCTTGAACGACGGTCACCACCGCGCTGGCCCCTTCTCGCACTGTCAAAAGGAGCACGATGGCCTCTTTACAGCCGACGAAACCGCGGATAGGTTCTCTTCGTAGATAGTTTCTCGGGTTCTGCACCCGAGAAGGCCTGACCGCGACCGGAAGGAGGACGGCAGATGTTCGCTGCTTGGGGCCGTTTCGTCTACCGTTTTCGCTGGCCAGTCTTGATCCTCTCGGTCCTCTCGCTGGTAGGTTTCGCGGTGCTCATGAGCTACGGCGGACGTCTGGGCCTCGAAGAATTTACGTCGCAGACCGAGGCTGGCCGGGCCAGTGACTTGGTCGAAGACGAGTTGCCCGCGAGGGCGCCGAGCTTCACCCTCATCTTCGGTAGCGATACCTTGGACGTCACCAATGAGGATTTTCGCGAGGAGGTCGAGCGCGCGCTCAGGCCCTTGCGCGACGAGCCGCAAGTGACCGCAATCCGTACCGCCTACGACGTAGACCCCGCCTCGTCGGGCGAGGAGATGAACTCCCGGGACGGGAGACATACCTCTGTGGTGGTCGAGTTGGAAGAGGCCAGCGACGCGGAGCTGATAGCCGCGTACCCCGGGCTGCGGGACCAGGTCCGGTCCGACTCCCTGGAGGTGCTCGCCGCGGGCCAGTTGCCGCTGAACCAGGACTTCGAGGAGACCACCGAGAAAGACATCCAGCGGGCCGAGCTAGTCTCACTGCCGCTGGCGCTGGCGCTGCTCTTGGTCGTCTTCGGTTCGGTCGTTGCCGCCGGCATGCCGCTCGGCGTGGGTGCTTTGGCCGTGTTCGGCGGCGTTGTTGGTACCCTTCTGCTCGCCCGGTTCATGGACGTCTCCATCTACGCGAACAGCGTGGTGACCATGATCGGGCTCGGCGTAGCTATAGACTACTCTCTATTCGTGGTCAGCCGCTTCAGGGAAGAGGTGAGCCGCCGCGCGGTGCACGAGGCGCTCTCGCGCACGATGGCCACCGCCGGGCGTGCGATCACGTTCTCTGGGTTGACCGTGGCTATAGGTCTCCTGGGGCTGCTGTTCTTCGACCTCTTCGGCATCAACTCCATGGGGATTGCGGGCACGATCGTGGTGGCGCTTGCGGTCCTGTACGGCCTCGCCTTCCTCCCGGCGCTGCTCGCGATCCTCGGCCACCGGGTGAACGCCTGGCGGCTGCCCTTCGTCCGACCCGAGAGGAGGAGCGAGGCCGGGCACGGCCTGTGGCATCGGATCGCAGAGGCGGTCATGGCTCGCCCCTGGCGGATTCTCCTGCCCGTGGTGGCGGTGCTGCTCTTGGTCGGCTCGCCGATCATGCACCTCCGTCTGGGCATGGGCGACTACACCAGTCTGCCGGAAGGGTCGGAGTCGCGCCAGGGCGCGGAGCTGCTAGAAGAGCAGTTCCCCAGCGGAGGCACGAACCCCGTGGACGTCGTGCTCGACTACGAGGACGAGTCGCCGCTGACGCCCGAGCACGTAGACGAGACCTACGAGATGAGCCGCTGGCTCGCGGACCTGCCGAACGTCGAGCGGGTGGAGAGCGTGGTCGACCTCGACCCGTCGATAACCCGCGAGCAGTACGGGCAGATCCTCACGGGGCCCCAGGAGCAGCTTCCGGCGGAGGTGGGGGAGGTGCTAGAGCGCTCCACCGGGGAGCACATCACCGTCCTCACCGCCTACGCTCCCTCCCGCGCCGGGACGGACGAGGCGCGCGACCTCGTAAGTACCATCCGGGAGGATCACCCAGAGGTCGAAGGCGAGGTCATGGTTAGCGGTCAGACCGCTTTCGATATCGACTCCATAGAGGCGATCAAAGACGACGCGCCGCTCGCTATAGCCTTCGTGGTCAGCGCCACATACGTCGTGCTCTTCTTACTCTTGGGATCGGTCCTCTTGCCCGTCAAGGCCGTTGTGATGAATTTCCTCTCGATCAGCGCCTCTTACGGCGCTTTGGTCTGGATCTTCCAGGATGGGAACCTCTCCGGGCTCTTGGGCTTCACCCCCAACCCCATAGACACGAGCATACCGATACTTATGTTCTGTATCCTCTTCGGGCTTTCGATGGACTACGAGGTCTTGCTCTTGACCAGGATCAAGGAGGAGTACGAGCGCACCGGGGACAATGCACGCGCGGTCGCACTCGGCCTAGAGAAGACCGGGAGGTTGGTCACGGGCGCAGCGGCGATCATGGCCGCGGTCTTCTTCTCCTTCGTGCTCGCGGAGACCACCGTCATCAAGGCTATAGGCTTGGGGATGGGGATAGCCGTCGCGGTAGACGCCACGATCGTGCGCGCCCTCTTGGTGCCCGCGACCATGCGCCTCATGGGCCGCTGGAACTGGTGGGCTCCGAAGCCTCTAGCCCGCCTCTACGACCGCCTCGGTCTGTCCGGATCGAGCACAGAGAACGGCTGACGGGGAAGCCGTGCCATCTCCTACAGCTTGTCCTGCCCCAACCCGGCCTCACGAGCACTAATGATGGCTTGTGCCCAGTCGGCGACCTGCAGCTTGGTGTAGATGTTCGAGACGCGGTTGCGGACGCTCTTCTGACTGAGGTGTAAGTGATTGGCGATCCCGGGGTTGGTCCGGTGCCCAGCGATTAAGGCGAGGATCTCGCGCTCGCGGTAGGTCAGCTCGCGGAAGGCATCTTTCGGCACGCTCAGGCGGGAGCGGAGCTAGAGTCGGTGGCGTTGCCCGCGCTGTTCCTCCCGGTGGACGCCGTGCTTGGCTGATCTTCTCCGGTTCGTCGTGGCACGTGTCGCGCCACCACGCTCGTCTTCCGTGAACGGTGCCCAGGGTGCTATACGGTGCCCAGGGTGCTATATTAGGAACATGCGCACCAGAGATTACAGAGGCTGGAACGCAGAGCCCCGACTATAAAGCCCTGCGCGCTTTCCCCTGACCTAGAACTATCCAAAACATTTGTCCGAAGGAGTCTCTCGTGAGCGAGGCAACCGAGAAGCAGACATATGATCCTGTAGCCCTGGAGCACAGCTGGCAGGAGCGGTGGGCCGAGAGTGGCCTGTACGAGACCGACGAGGACCCGGAGAAGCCCAAGCATTACGCGCTCACGATGCTCCCTTATCCGAGCGGCGATCTTCACGTCGGCCATTGGTACGCGATGACCCCGTCGGATACCCGGGCCCGATTCATGCGAATGCAAGGCTATCGGGTCTTCTTCCCGATAGGCTTCGACGCCTTCGGGCTCCCAGCGGAGAACGCGGCCATAAACCGGGGCGTCCACCCCCGAAAGTGGACCTCCTCCAACATAGAGAACATGCGCGGCCAGCTCAGGTCCATGGGGGCGATGTTCGACTTCGACTCGGAGGTCGTCACTTGCGATCCCGAGTACTATCGTTGGAACCAGTGGTTCTTCCTCAAGTTCTTCGAGAAGGGGCTGGCGTACCGCAAGGAGGCACCGGTTGATTGGTGCCCCAAAGACAACACTACCCTGGCGCGCGAGCAGGTGGTGGGGCCGGATCGGCGCTGCGAGCGGTGCGGGACGCCGGTTATCAAGAAGAACCTGGCTCAGTGGTTCTTCAAGATCACCGACTACGCCGACGAGCTTTTGGATTTCTCCAAGATAGACTGGCCCGAGCGGGTCAAGACGCTTCAGACTAACTGGATCGGGCGCTCCGAAGGAGCCGAGATCCTCTTCGACGTCCCCGGCTATGGTCCCGTCGAGGTCTTCACGACCCGCCCGGACACGCTCTTCGGGGCGACGTTCTTCGTTGTGGCGCCCGAGCACCCGATGGTAACGGAGGTCACCACACCTGAGCATGCCGACGAGGTGCGCGCCTACGTCGAGAGGGCAGGCCGGATGAGCGAGATCGACCGCACTGACGCGACGCGCGAGAAGACCGGTGTCTTCACCGGAAGCTACGCGGTAAACCCGGCGAACGGGGAGGATATACCGATCTACGTCGCCGACTACGTCCTGCTCGCCTACGGCACCGGGGCTATTATGGCCGTCCCCGCCCACGACGAGCGCGACTTCGAGTTCGCCAAGAAGTATGGGATCCCGATCCGTACAGTCGTCGCCCCGCCTGATTGGAACGGGGAAGAGCTACAAGAGGCCTACACAGGCGAAGGCCCAATGGTCAACTCCGGTCCCTTCGACGGTACTCCGAACGTAGAAGGCAAGGCGGCGGTCACGTCCTGGCTCGAGAAGCGGGGCGCAGGCAGAGCGGCCGTCACGTACCGCTTGAGGGACTGGCTCATCTCGCGCCAGCGCTACTGGGGAACCCCGATCCCGATCATCTACTGCCAGAGGTGCGACACCGTTCCCGTCCCGGAAGAGGATCTGCCGGTCCTCTTGCCCGAAGACGCTGAGTTCATGCCGACGGGCGAATCGCCGTTGAAGCTCGACGAAGACTTCCGCAACACCACGTGTCCCGGCTGCGGTGGGCCTGCAGAACGGGAGACAGACACGATGGACACGTTCGTGGATTCGTCGTGGTACCAGTACCGCTACCTTTCGCCGCACTACGACGCAGGCCCGTTCGACCCGGAAAGTGGGCAGAGGTGGCTCCCGGTAGACCAGTACACAGGGGGGATAGAGCACGCGACGCTGCACCTGCTCTACACCCGTTTCTTTACAAAGGTGATGCGTGAGCTCGGGCTGGTGGACTTCGATGAGCCGATGATAAGGCTCTTTAACCAGGGCATTATACTCGGCGAGGACGCAGAGAAGATGAGCAAGAGCCGCGGCAACGTGGTGAACCCGCAGAAGTTCGTGGATCGCTACGGCTCTGACGCCTTGCGCTGCTATTTGATGTTCATAGGCCCCTGGAACCTGGGCGGTCCCTGGGACGGGCGCGGCATCGAGGGTGTGGCGCGCTTTTTGAGGAGGGCGCATTCGCACGTGGTCAAAGGCGGGCCTTCGGGGGCGGAGGCCGATCCTGAGGAGCTCAAGCAACGCACCGCCAGGCTGGTCAAGAAGGTTACCTGGGATCTCCAGCTGTTCCGCTTCAACACTGCTTTGGCAGCCTTGATGGAGCACACCAACTACCTCATGGCGATCAGGGGCAGGGTAGAGGACAACGAGTGGGCGGAGGCCTTGCGGACTTTCGTGCTCGTTCTCGCGCCGTTCGCCCCGCACCACGCCGAGGATATGTGGGATGCATTAGGGCTCCCTTACTCGGTGCACGCGCAGGAGTGGCCTACTTACGACGAGGCGCTCATCGCGGCCGAGGAGATCACGCTGGTAGTACAGGTCAACGGCAAGCTGCGCGACCGCATCGAGGCGCCCGCGGACGTCTCGGAGGACCTTGCCAAAGAGCTTGCATTGAGCAGCGCGAAGGTGCGACCCCACATCGAGGGGCGCGAGATTCGCAAAAGCGTCTACGTTCCCGGGCGGTTAGTCAACTTCGTGGTGGGGTGATCGAGCCCGCGCCGGGCAGATACAATCGTCTGATCGAGCATAGACCGATTTCGTATCGCGCCGAGCTCAACCTTCAGCGCGGCGTGTCTGGCGGTACTCCTCTACCTCTTCGGCCAGCTCTTCCCTATTGCGCAGGCCGGAGAGCGTTGGGAACGGGAGCGCGCAAACCATCAGGAAGCTCAAGACCAGGACCACCGGCAGGGCGATGAACGGGTACGGGCCCGTGATGGCTAACAGCGCGGCTAGCAGCGCGACCAGCATGCCCACGGCGGGTATAGGGAAGCCGACGAAGTAGAGGGGGTGCTTGTAGAGCGAGAACCGGGCCAGGCGCCAAGCCCCGCACAGGAAGAAGACGAGGCAGGCGATGAGGCCGACGACCGGCAGGGCGTACAGCGAAGCCCAGTAAATCGCGAACGCGGGGACGGCGCCGAACGAGACCACGTCGGCAAGGGAGTCGAGGTTGCTGCCGAACTCGCCTCCGTCACCTTCGTCATTCCCTGTACGACGGGCCGCGTATCCGTCGAGGGCGTCGAAGACCGCGGCGATGGCGACCAGCCCGGCCACCACGAACAGGTCGTCGTTCTTGAAGATCAAGAACAGGGCCACGAAGCCCGCCGCCAGGCTGCCGCTGGTCAGGGCGTTTGCCAAGTTTACATACTCTCTTATCATGAGGTGCCTTCTTCCTTGCGGTAGCGGGCTATGGGCGTCACGCTGGCCCGTACCCGGTCTCCGGCGCTCACGAGCGGGTCGGCGCTGCCTGCGGGGAGGATGACGTCCGTACGGGAGCCGAAGTGTATAAGTCCTATTCGCTGACCCGCCGCAACCCTCTCCCCGGTCTCGACCCAGCGCGAGATCTTGCGGGCGACCATGCCCGCTACCTGCACGACGACCGCACGCCCCTTCGGCCCGTCTATGGCGATCCGGTTCTGGTGGTTCTGTTCATTAGCGCCGCCCAAAAACGCCGGGACGAACCTGCCCGGGGTCTCCTCCATCTTCGTTATGCTCCCCTCGACCGGGCTGCGGTTCACGTGCACGTTGTGGATCGAGAGGAACGTGCTGATCCTCAGTGCCTCGACCCCGGGGATCCAGGGCTCTTGCGCCTCCTCGACACTCGTCACGAAGCCGTCGGCCGCCGCGTACACTACTCCTGGGACCGGGTCCAAAGGCCGCTCCGGGTCCCTGAAAAAAGCGAGGACCGCCCCCGCGGTCCCGATGCCGAGAAGACCGCTCCTCCGCCGTCCGGTCAAAAGCAGGGCGGCGCCGACGACGAGCGGTCCCAACACGTAGCGCCTGGCCGTCTGCCAGCTCCTCCGGGTGATCATCGCAGCGTACCCTCCTTCTGGGGCAGGGCTGCGCTGCACCGGAAGAGGAACGCCGGGGGGACGTTCAAGGGCGAGATGCGCCGCCGGACCGAGGCGAAGATCCGCTTCAGGTCCTTCTCCACCAGGGGCGAGTACTGGATCGCGACCATCGCCCCGTCCGGGGCCAGGACCCGCGAGATCTCCGCTAACATGTTCTGTCTGGCGGTCTTCGGCAGAGACGTAAAGGGGATGGCCGAGACGATGACGTCCACGTTGGCGCCGTCCAGGTAGTCCTCGATGTTCTCCGCTGAGTCGTTGATTATTTCGAGCCGCGGGTCCTCAAACCGTTCGGAGAGCGTCGCTATCAGATTCGGGTCGATCTCAAAAGCCAGAAAACGGGCGTCGGGACTCAGCCGCTTCAGGATCTCCCCCAGGTACGCGCCAGTGCCCGCGCCGAGCAGCGCGACGTGGCGGGACTCCGGTAGGTTTGTCATATCGAGCATGTCCCTAACGGCTCGCTTGCTCGTCGGCAAGATCGCCCCGACCTGACGGGGATGGGCCAGAAAGGAACGGAAGAAACGGACCTTCTCTTCAATGTCTACTTTCATACTAGACATTCCACCCTGCGACGTCGAGACATCCCGTTATGCAACTTGCCCGTCCACAAAACCGCCAAGTCGGTCCACCACCTCGCGTAGCATGAACAAAACCTCGTTGCTCAGGCGTCCCTCTATACCAACGTATGCTCGTAATAGCAAGTTATACCTATAGTTAACGTTCAGTTAGCATACTAAATGCATATCGAACTATGATACTGTCATGCACACGTATTCTCATGCGATTTATACGTGGGCGGCAGCCCGTTTTGCGAGGCGGGAAGCATCACATGCAGCCGTGGCGGGTGCGGCGGGTGCGGCGCTCCCGGACCTGCCGACGCTTTCGAAAGCGTCTCGCCTATTATGGTCTCGCCGGGATACGATAACCAAAAAAGAATTCCTCAAGGCTATGGAGTACTTCGAGGAACCTTCGGGCAGGCTGGATCTAACGCTCCACTCTCTGGTGCCGGTAGGTTCCCTGCTCGTGCTGTACAAAGCGCTCGGGCTGAAGGACAGAGACCCGCACGGGGCCTTGCTCTTCTTCTTGTTGGGGTGGGCCGGGCACAACCTTCTGGACGTCACGACGCACGCCGGGGACGCGCGCCCGCCATTCTGGCCCTTCTCGGGGTGGCGGTGGAAGAGCCCGATCTCTTACTGGGATCGCGACTCCTACGCCCTGCAGTGCCTCGTGGTCGAGCACGGGGCGATCCTGGCGCTCGCCTTGGTATTTCTGTACCAGAGCTACCGAGCCTAAGCGGCCGGCCGCCAACGAGAAGGAAGGCCGGCGGCCGAAAGCCGTCCGCTAAGAACTAGTCGTTGCCAAAGAAAGACCCGAGGCCACCACCGCCGCCTGACTCGCCGCCGTGGGAGTGATCGGGGACGGTCGGGCCTTCCGAGGGCTGTATGAGAACCCAGCCGGGCCCTTCGAAGGAGATCTGGAATGTCTCTCCGCTCCCGCGGCCCATGAAGGTCTTAAACGAGATGTCGCTCCTTATGCTGGTCCTGACGTCGCCGCTCCAGGCGATGGCCGAGTCAGGGTCGGCGAAGGTCGGGGTGTTGGTGTCGAGTAGTACGGGTTCCCCGTGCGAGGTCACAGCTACCTTGCCGGTCCCTTCGAGGACGACGTTGAACATCCCGCCGGCCAGACGTCCGGCGCCCTCGACGCGCCGTATGTCCCAGTCTACGTTCCCCTCAAAGGCCAGGATGGAGTCGCCGTTGACGGTCATGTGCTCATTCTGCAGGTCTAAGACCATGATCTTGCGGGCATCCTGGGCGAGAAAGAGATCTCCGACGCCCGTGGCGGACATGAGCTTTACGCCCTCGCCGGTCAGAGCCTTCTTGAAGAAGCGTCCCAGGCCCCCGCTCTGGTAATCGAAGCGCACGTCGCCCTGGTAGGCGACCATTGAGCCTAGCTTCGCCTGGATCGTGTCGTTGTCCAGCCTCACCTTTAGAAGCGAAGAGTTCTGCAGCGTGAACCTCCCCGCCGGCGTTACCTCCCGGAACTGCTCTAGGTTCGTCTCGCTCACCGCTCTACCTCCCTGTCAGCTCGTACGCCTTGATTACTATCGGGGTACGCAGTATCCGTCTAGAGGTTTCTCTGCTTACGATACGCGAGCGAGCTTGAGGACGAGGGGTGTTGGGCCTGGCAAAAAGTAGCCCTGGGCGTAGTCGGCGCCTTGGGCGAGGATCCAGCGCCACTGCTCCTCGGCCTTCACCCCTTCAGCAACGACGCTCACCCCCAGGTCCTTTGCCAGCTCAAAAGCCTCCGGGCGATGCTGGCCTTGTATGGGTCCCGGTCCACGCCCAGTATTAGGCTGGCATCCAGCTTGACGAAGTCCGGGCGAGGTCGGCGAGGAGGTTCAGGGAGGCGTAGCCGGCGCCGAGGTTGTCGAGCGCGATCCTGAAGCCGTTACCATGGTAGAAGCCGAGTATGTTTTGCAGGTGCCAGTCATCATTGATCTCCTCACTCTCTGTCACTTCGAAGATTATCCTCTCAGGTGAGAGGTCTGACCTCTCGAGCGCGCCTATCATCGTACTCCTTAGGAAGTACGTGGGGTCGTAGATCGAGGTGGGATTGAAGTTGATAATACGTTGGATTCCAGCGGAGAGCGGAAGCCTCGCTTATGGCCTTTTTACGCGCATCCCTGTCGAGGTTGAAGAGTACCCCCGCCCGGCACGCCGCCTCGAACATACGTCCCGGGCTCACGAGGCCGAAGCCCGAGCATTTCTCAACGAGAACCGCCCTGCGCTCCCTGAGTTCCGCCTCGCTCAGGCCCCCAGCAAGAGTTTGCTCAGGTGCCTCGAGCCCTCCGGCGTCACCTCGATCGCCAGAACTTCTTCTACTGGGTCCTCGAGCGGGAGGCCCGACCCGAAGAGTAGAGGCCTCAAGGGTCCCGGATGCCGGCTAGCGGAGGGGCTACGTACAGGACTCCAAGCTCGGGCAGGCCGGAGGCGGCAAACTCTCGCACCTGCCGCGCTTGCTCAAACCATGATCTCCGCTCTCACCGAAGTCGTTGCAGAAAGGTTGTCGGAAAGAAGGGAGGATCTCTTTAATCTGCGGAGCTGTCTCAGAACATCTTGCCGCCCAATGGAACCTCGCGGTCCGGGGCGAGCAGAACCACGGCTCCCTCCTTGTCTGGCACCCCGAGCACCAGCACCTCGCTCTCGAAGCCCGCGATCCTCTTCGAAGGAAAGTTCACCACCGCCACCACCTGTTTGCCGACAATCTCCTTAGGCTCATAGTGCGCCGTGAGTTGGGCGCTGGTTCCCTTCACCCCGATCTCTAGCCCGAAGTCTATGGAGAGTTTCATGGTCGGCTTGCGGGCCTCCGGAAACGGTTCGGCCTCCAGCACTTTGCCAACCCTGACGTCCACCTTCTCGAAGTCTTCCCAGCTTATCTCGGTCACACCAGCTCCTCGCTCAAGGACGTTCTCTCGCAGTCTACAGATATACTTCTCCTACCGGGCGCCGCGGTGCGTCGAACGGAAAGGTCCATTCTAGAGGAGGGAGTAGAGAGATGAAGGGCGTGGTCGAAGGGATCTACGTAACCTCGAAGGGCAGTGCGCCGATGGAGCGCGTCCAGGAGGCACGCGCCGTGGAGAACGGCGGCCTCGATGGCGACCGCTACAAGGAAGGGACTGGCTACTGGACACCCTACGGCGACGTCTGCGAAGTAACGCTCATAGAGGGCGAGAACCTCGACCAGATCGAGCAGGAGGGGTTGCACGTCAAGAACGGCGAGCATCGGCGCAACATCATCACGCGCGGGGTAGATCTGGAGAGCCTGCGTGGGAGGCTTTTCAGGATTGGGGAGGTTATCCTCGAATATGACCGGCCTCGCCCGCCCTGCAGGCACATCCAGGACATGACCGAACCGGGCATGACGCGCGCCTTGAGGAGGCGCGGCGGCATCTGTGCCAGGATAGTCGAGGGTGGGCGCCTTCGGGCGCAAGATGAGATCATCGCGCTGTAACGATCAACCGAGCGTAAGATGAGGCCGGAGCCGAGGTAAATCGGCCCCGATGTTGGTTAGCTGATGCTAATGTTCCGGAGGTGGCGGGAACTCGATTCCATAGCGCTCGGCGCTCATCAGCATCTTCTCGATATCCTCCGGTCCAAGCGGAGGTGGAGGGGAGAAGACGTCCGTCCTGGTATCCCCGCCTCCTCAAAGAACTTATCTAGCCCCGCCGGGACGATGAGCGTCAAGAGTCTGCCGACCTCCTCTCCTGTCTTCTTGAGCGTATGCAGGGACCCTTCGGCAACGCGGACGAAGGAGCCGGGGGCGGCCTTGATCCAGTGGTCCCTACCAGGAACTCGAACTCTCCCTCTAGCAAATAGAACGACTCGTCCTCGCGGCGGTGGAATGTCATCAGCTCGTCCGCCACCCAGAGCTTCTTGCCCTTGCCCGGGAGACGTGGGCGATGCCCCGGTCCGTCCTCTCCATCGCCGCTCACTTTCTTCTTCATAAGAGTGCTTCGGGGCTTGGTTATACTTATCCGATAATCCAGACCAGTGCAACTCCCGGCCCGGTTTTCGTGGCCATCCCGACTTTCGGGCGACGCCGGACGACGAGAGGACTACGGTAGTCGGAGCGGAAACCGCACCCCTTATGCGCTATAGTTTGTCTTTGCCCGGCGAAGGTTGCGGGAGAGAGTCGCAGGGGGAGCGAAGGATGCCCTCCAAGCGGCCGCCGAAGGTGAAAGGCTCGTGTAATCGATAGTTGCCACGGGCCGAATCTCTCAGGCGAAAGGACCGTAAACTGGAGGGCGTCCTGGAGAGTTCGGCCGTAAAGGTCGGCGCCGACGGGGTAATACTCTCAGGTTTGGGACAGGGCGAAGTTAATACAATGCTCACCCGAAACAGGGGGTACAACCGCGTGGCGCGATTCACACCACACACCGAGGACGACGTCCGGGAGATGCTCGAGGCAATCGGGGTCGAATCTTTAGACAACCTCTTCGCCGACGTTTCGCCCAAGCTCGAAGGGGAACTGGACCTACCGCCCGTACTCTCCGAGTACGAGGCGCTCTCGGACGTAGACAGGCTCGCGGCCAAGAACGTCGCGGGAGTGCCAATCTTCCTGGGGGCGGGGGCATACGACAGGATCATACCGTCGGCCGTCGGGGCCATCATCTCGCGCGGGGAGTTTCTGACCTCCTACACCCCTTACCAGCCCGAGATCAGCCAGGGCGTCCTCCAGACGATCTTCGAGTATCAGTCGGTGATCTCCGAACTGACCGGTCTCGAGATCTCCAACGCCTCCGTCTACGACGGCGCCTCCGCCGTCGCCGAAGCTGCCCTCATGACCGCCCGCCAGACCAAACGCGACCCGAAGGTGGCAGTCTCCGCCGGCCTCAATCCCCGCTACCGCGAGGTGATCGAGACGTACCGGGTCGAGACCGTTGAATTATCCCAGGACAACGGAACGACAGACTTCTCCGGGGTGCCGGACGACGTCTCGGGTATCTTCGTCCAGAGCCCGAACTACTACGGGATCGTTGAGGACGTGGGAGCGGCAGCGGAAGCGGCGCACGAGGTCGGGGCTCTTTCGGTTGCGGTCTGCGATCCCATCTCTTTAGCCGTGCTCGAGGCCCCGGGGAACCTCGGTGCGGACGTAGCGGTGGGGGAGGCACAGCCTCTAGGTATGCCGCTACTCTTCGGTGGCCCTTATGCTGGGTACATGGCGACGCGTCAAGAGTTCGTCCGTCAGCTCCCCGGGCGCATCACCGGGGAGACTATTGACGCGGACGGTAGGCTCGCCTACGTGCTCACGCTCCGCGGCCGGGAGCAGGACATAAGGCGCGCCAGGGCAAACTCGAATATCTGTACCAATCAGGCTTTAACCGCCTTGGCCGCGACCGTCTACGCGTCGCTCATGGGCCCGGAAGGTCTGCGCGAGGTCGCGGAGCTCTCCATCTCCAAAGCGCACTACCTGTCTGAGAGGCTAGGCGAGGCAGGATTCGAGCTCCGCTATCCGGAGGCGCCGTTTTTGTGGGAGTTCGCTGTGGAGTTGCCGGACGTGGGTCGGGCGAACGAGGCGCTTTTGGAGAACGGAGTGGTAGGCGGCCTGGATCTCGGCGACGGGGCGATGCTCGTCGCTGTGACCGAGAAGCGGACGAAAAAAGAACTCGACGCCTTCGTGGAGGTGGTTCGGAATGCTGGGTAACCTGATACGGGACAAAGGTCGCGAGGGCCGCAGAGGCTACACTCTCCCCCGGTCCGACGTAGAGCAGGTAGGGTTGGAGAAGGTGCTGCCGAAGAAGGCCCGGCGCAAGGAGAAGCCAGGGTTGGCGGAGGTGGACGAGCCGACCGTGATCCGTCACTACACCAACCTCTCCCGCAAAAACTGGGGCATAGACACGACCTTCTACCCCCTCGGCTCCTGCACGATGAAGCACAATCCCCGCGCCAACGAAGCCGCTGCAGCGGTCCTGGGCTTCGCGGGGCTTCATCCCCTGCAATCAGAGGCTCAGACACAAGGGGCACTCCAGGTCATGTACGAGGCCCAGGGCTTCCTTTCAGAGATCTCTGGCTTACCGGCGATCTCTTTACAGCCGATGGCCGGGGCGCAGGGCGAGCTTGCGAGCATCCTCATGGTCAAGAAGTGCTTCGAGGATAGGGGGGACGACGGGCGCACCACGGTCCTCGTCCCCGAGACGGCGCACGGGACCAACCCGGCGACGGCCACGATGGCGGGCTTCAAGTCGCGGGAGGTCGGGACGGACGAGGACGGCTGCGTGGACGTCGAGGAGCTGCGGGCGTTGGTGGACGAGACGACGGCGGCGCTCATGATCACGAACCCCAACACCTGCGGCGTCTACGAGAAGAATATAGAGGAGATCGCCGAGATCCTGCACGAGGCCGGCGCCTTTCTCTACATGGACGGGGCGAACATGAACGCCAACGTGGGTCGGATACGCCCCGCCGAAGCCGGTGTGGACCTCATGCACTACAACCTGCACAAGACCTTCTCGACTCCCCACGGCGGCGGCGGTCCCGGCTCCGGCGCCATTGCCTGCTCCGACGATCTGGCTCCCTTCCGCCCCGACCCAGTCGCAGAGAAAAGCGGTGAGACGTACCGCCTCGTGCGTCCGCAGAAGAGCATCGGGCGGGTGGCAGGATTCCACGGCAACTTCGGCGTCTTCCTCAAGGCCTGGAACTACATAAAGATGCACGGTTCGGAGCTGAAGGAGAACACCGACATGGCCGTGCTGAACGCCAACTACGTGAGGGCGAGGCTCAGCGGTACCTACCGTATCCCCTACGGCGGGCTCTGCAAGCACGAGGTCCTCGTCCAGCCGCCCAAGGGCAAGAGGGCCCTCGACGTCGCCAAGGGCCTCATAGATCACGGCTTTCATCCTCCGACGGTCTACTTTCCACTCGTCGTGAAGGAGGCCATGCTTATCGAACCGACGGAGACCGAGTCCAAGGAGATCCTTGACGACTTTATAGGGACGATGCTACAGCTAGCCGAAAGCGCGCCCGAGGACCTGCAGGAGGCTCCCGTGAACGCCCCGACGAAGCGGCTCGACGAGGGCCGGGCCGCCCGGCAGTTGAAGGCGCACTGGTAGGTAAGATGGCTGCTGCGGAAGCTCTCCGACGGACGCCCCTGTACGAGGAGCACAAGGCCGCGGGCGCGCGGCTCGTAGGCTTCGCCGGGTGGGAGATGCCGGTGCAGTACGAGGGGATAAAGGCCGAGCACAAGGCGGTGCGCAACCGGGTCGGGCTCTTCGACGTCTCGCACATGGGCGAGGTCGTCTTCAGGGGGCCGCAGGCCGAGGAGGCCGTGCAAAGGCTCGTGACGCGGGACGTCTCGCGGCTCGCGGTAGGGCAGGCCGGGTACGCGGCGGTCTGCTACGAGAGCGGCGGGACGGTGGACGACGTGCTCGTCTACAGGACCCCGGACGACTTCCTCGTCGTCGTCAACGCCTCTAACCGCGAGAAGGACGTCGAACACTTCCGGCGGCACACCGGGGATCTCGATGTGGAGGTCGCCGACGAGTCGGACGGCTGGGCGCTCCTGGCTTTGCAGGGGCCGGAGGCCGCGGGGCTTTTGCAGAACTTTACGGAGACAGACCTGTCGGTGATCAAGTACTACCGTTACGAGGTGGGGGAGGTAGACGGCTCTTACACCATGATCTCACGCACCGGCTACACCGGCGAGGACGGCTTCGAGCTTTTCGTCCGCACCGACGACGCCCCACGCGTCTGGCGTGGGCTCGTGGAGGCCGGCGCCGCCCCCGCGGGTCTCGGAGCACGCGATACTTTGCGCCTCGAGGCCGGGATGTGCCTCTATGGCAACGAGCTCGACGCCGAGACGACGCCCTTGGAGGCAGGCATCGGTTTCGCGGTGCATCTGCACAAGGAGCGGAGGTTCATAGGGCAGGGGGCGCTCAAGGAGGAGAAGGAGAAAGGGCTTAGGAAGAAGCTCGTCGGCTTCGAGATAGAGGGGCGTGGGATCGCCCGCCACGATTACCCGGTCACGGTGGATGGGGAGACGGTTGGGGTCGTCACGAGCGGGACCCTGTCCCCGACTTTGAACGCGGCCATAGGGCTTGCGCTAGTCTCTCCGGACGTGGAAGATTCATTCGAGGTAGTGATCCGGACCCGGAGCGTCCCGGCTCGCACCGTGCCGCTGCCGTTCTACAAGCGTGAACGTTAGAGGGAGGAAACGTTGAACGTACCAGGGGATCTCCAGTACACCAAATCTCACGAGTGGGTGAGGCGCGAGGAAGGTACCGCCACCGTCGGTATCACCGACCACGCCCAGGACGAGCTCGGCGACGTGGTCTTCGTCGAGCTTCCGGAGAAGGGGACCTCCTTCTCGGCGGGAGACTCATTTGGCACCGTGGAGTCCGTCAAAGCGGTCTCTGACCTGTACGCGCCAGTGGGCGGCGAGGTCGTCGAGGTCAACGAGACGCTAAACGATAGCCCTGAGCTCATCAACGAGGAGCCCTACGGCGGCGGTTGGATGATCCGGCTGCGCATCTCGGAAGATGGGGATCTCCTTTCCGCCGAGGAGTACGAGAAGCTCGTGGAAGAAGAGTCTGAATAGTTTCATGTCCCCTGCGAGGTTCTCCGGCGTCTCGGACAGCATCCTCGACGCGGTAGGGGACACGCCGCTCCTGGAGATCGAGGGCGTCTACTGCAAGTGCGAGTTTCTGAACCCCTCCGGCTCGGTCAAGGCTCGCATCGCGAAGTACATGATCGAGAAAGCCGAGCGGGAGGGTCTGCTCTCTCCCGGCGACACCATCGTCGAGGCGACGAGCGGCAATACCGGCAACGCCCTCTCTATGGTGGCTGCCGTCAAAGGTTACCGGATGCTAGTCGTGATGCCCGAAGGGCTGAGCGGAGAGAGGCTCGCCATAAGCCGCGCCTTCGGCGCCGAGGTGCTCCAGGTAGGACACTTCCACGTGGACGTGGCACTTGAAAAGGCTCGGGAACTGGGTAATAGGTCAGGCTACTTCTGCCCGTCACAGTTCGAGTCGGAATGGAACGTGGAGGAGAACCGGGTGTGGCTGGGGCCGGAGATCCTCTCCCAGCTCCCCGAAGGCGTGGCCCCGGAGGCACTCGTCATGGGCGTGGGCACGGGCGGTACTCTCGTCGGTGTCGGCCAGGCCTTCCGTGAGATCAACCCCCACGTTAGGCTCTTCGCGATGGAGCCTTCGGAGTCCTCGACCATCCTCTGCGGGGAGGTGGGGGAGCATCTGATCGAGGGTATCTCCGACGGCTTCGTCCCCGGCATCTTTGAGCGCCACCGTCAACTGGTCGATACGACCCTCGCGGTCGGCTCCGAGGAAGCCGTGCAGAGCATGCGCCACCTGGCGAAGCGGTGCGGCCTCTTCGTAGGCCCCAGTAGCGGTGCAAACCTGGTCGCCGCCAGAAAAATCAAAGCCGCCCACCCCGAACTCAACACAGTCGTCACGCTCTTCTGTGACGAAGGCGAGAAATATATCCAGGAACACTTCGCCGAGAGGGACGAGGTGCGGGTAAACGCCGAAAAATTCGCCTGACTATCGCGCGATCTTCGTTCTTGCCGACGCAAAGTAGTCGCCGGTACCGCCAGGTAGTGAAGTAGTGAAGTTGTGGTCGTCGGGCCGTCGCGTGGGGCTTCGTCTGTGGTGTTCCGGGAAAAGGGAAGGAGAAAACCTAGCTATCAGAACCCGAAATGATATTGCTGAACTCTCCGTGAACACTATCAGACCCTCTCGATGGACGTGGGGCAGAGAGCTAACTCCGGCCATCCCGGGACCGGATGGAGCTTGTGGATATGGCATACACTGACTTCACGGAGTTCCTCCGCCGCAATCCTGAAGACCTCCTCTGCTCCGATCGCGATCGCTTTGTTCTTTCAGATTAGGCTCCGGGGTGGTCATCTGGTAACCTCCTGCTCGGAGGCCACTCACTACTGGAGGTTCTAGCGTATGGGGTTCTTTTCTGAACTGGGAGACAGGGTAGTTGGAGGTCCCTCTATACTGACGGCCAACTTCGCCTATCTGGCGGAGGACGTCCGGCGGGCCAGAGACGGCGGCGCCGAGCTGCTCCATTTCGACGCCATGGATAACCATTTCGTGCCGAACCTGACGATCGGGCCTTTGGTCGCCGCCTCGATCGTTCCGGAGACGGACCTTCCGGTAGATGCCCATCTCATGGTCAGCAACCCGGATAATCTTATCCCCACGTTTCTGGAGGCGGGGGTATCCAGCATCTCGATCCAGCCGGAGGCGGTAACGCACCTGCACCGTACTTTGGAGATGATTCGTAATGGCGGCGCGGAGGCCGGGGTGGCGATCAACCCCACTACCTCTCCGGAGTTCATCGAGTGGGCGCTGCCTTACCTGAACTTCATCAACGTGATGAGCGTGAACCCGGGCTTCGGGGGCCAGGAATTTATCCCGGAGATGGCGGAAAAAGTCCGGCGCCTCAAGGAGATGACCGACCTTCCGATAGAGGTTGACGGCGGAATCAACGCCGAGACGGGCCCTCAGATGGTAGAAGCCGGCGCGCAGGTGTTAGTAGCCGGATCGGCCGTGTACAAGGGCGAACCGGAGCAGGAGATGCGCAGGATCATCGAATCCGGGCGCGCCGTCGAAAAGCCGCGGTGAGGATAGCTGACCGCTAGCCGCGAGGGCTGTTAATATTCGGGAGCGATCAGGTAAAACGATAAGGGTACGTAGCAAGCGACGACGAGAGGGTAGAAGCTTATGGCGGTACGAGTAGGGATAAACGGGTTCGGCCGTATAGGAATGTTGGTCGCCAAGGCGGCGATGCTTAACGCGCCCGACGACGTCGAGATCGTAGGGATCAACGACCTGGCGCCTATGGAGGGCGTGTCGTTGCTGTTCAAGCGCGACTCGGTGCACGGGATATGGCCCGAGGACGTGAGCTACGAGAGCAAGAACGGCGGTGGCATCCTGCGCGTCGGCGACCGTGAGATCAGAACCTTCCAAGAAAGCGACCCGTCCCAGATCCCCTGGGGTGAGGTAGGGGCCGACATAGTCGTCGAGTCGACCGGTGCCTTCACCAGCCGCAAGGGGGCCGCAGGGCACCTCGAAGGCGGCGCGAAGAAGGTCGTTATAAGCGCCCCGGCCGGTGATGCCGATGCCACCCTCCTCTACAGGATCAACCACGAGTCCTATGATCCCGAACAGCACGACGTCGTCTCCAACGCCAGCTGTACCACCAACTGCGTCGTGCCGATGGCCAAGGTGCTCATCGACAACTTCGGCATGGACTCGGGATACATGACCACCTGCCACGCCTACACTAACGACCAGAGCCTCCTGGATGCGCCACATAAGGACCCCAGGCGCGCCAGGAGCGCGCCCAACAACATCGTCCCCACCTCGACGGGAGCTGCGCGCACGATCGGCAAGATCTTCCCGGATCTGGAGGGCAAGGTGGACGGGATGGCCCTGCGCATCCCTATTCCCGACGGCTCCATAACCGACCTAGTCGCCAACCTCTCGCGCGAGGCCTCCGCAGAGGAGATCAACGAGGCCTTCAGGGAGGCCGCCGAGGGCGAGTTGAGCGACATCCTCGAATACAACGACGCCCCCGTAACCTCCCAGGACATCGTCGGCAACCCTGCGAGCTGCATCTTCGACTCGCAGCTCACGATGTCAAAGGGCAACGTCGTCAAGGTCCTGGGCTGGTACGATAACGAGTGGGGCTACTCCT
Source organism: Actinomycetota bacterium (assembly GCA_030867425.1). Taxonomy (GTDB): domain Bacteria; phylum Actinomycetota; class Rubrobacteria; order Rubrobacterales; family Rubrobacteraceae; genus Rubrobacter_F. Next base: position 28,372 of record JALZFJ010000033.1, read on the forward strand.
GCCGCACCGTGGACCTGGTGCGGTATATGAGTAAGAGCTTGTAAGAAGCATCGCCGTGGGGGCGGGGGCTCGGCCTCCACCCCTCTCTTTATTCCGAAGTAGGGGAGCCGTCATGAACAAGCGCAGCGTGAGGGACCTCGACGCGCGGGGCAAGAGAGTGCTCGTGCGGGTGGACTTCAACGTTCCGGTCGAGGACGGGGAGGTAACCGACGACACCCGCATCCGACGTACCCTGCCGACCATCCGGCACCTACTCTCGGAAGGGGCGTACCCGATCCTGATCTCGCACCTCGACCGCCCGGGGGGCAGGCGGGACCCGGAGAACGCGATGGATCCGGTCGCCAAGAGGCTCGAAGAGCTCCTCGAAGCACCGGTCCTCAAGCTCGACGACGCCATCGGAGAGGAGGTCAAGGAGGCGCTCGATAACTGGGAGGTTGAAGGAGGCGTGGTGCTCCTCGAAAACTCCCGCTTTTACCCCGGCGAGACGGATAACGACCCCGGGTTCGCGGAGCAGCTCGCCTCCCTAGCCGACCTGTACGTCGACGATGCTTTCGGGGCGGCTCACCGGGCACATGCCACCACCGTCGGGGTCGCAGAGCGTCTGCCCGGCGCCGTGGGTTTCCTCTTGGAGGAAGAGCTCGACAACCTCGACGAGGTCCTGCAAGACCCGAAACATCCCTTCGTCGCCATCATCGGCGGTGCCAAGGTCTCGGACAAGGTCGGGGTGATAGAGAGCCTGCTCAACACAGCAGACACATTGCTCGTCGGCGGCGCCATGTGCTTCACGTTTTTCAAGGCGCAGGGCTATGAGGTTGGCAACTCCCTCGTCGAGGAGGAGTACCTGGAAGAGGCCAAACGCCTCATAGACGAGGCCGGAGAGAGGCTCGTCTTGCCCGTTGATGTGGTAGTTGCCGAGGAGATAGAGGAGGACGCGCCTTCGCAGACCGTAAAGGCCGAGGAGATCCCGGCCGAAATGATGGGCCTAGACATAGGTCCCGAGACGGTCGAGAAGTTCAGGGAGCACATCAAGAACGCAAGAATCATCTTCTGGAACGGGCCTATGGGCATCTTCGAGATGGACGCTTTTGCTGCGGGCACGGAGGGCGTCGCCAGGGCCGTCGCCGAGAGTGAGGCCAACAGCATCGTCGGCGGAGGAGACTCGGTCGCGGCGGTCGCCGGGCTCGGGCTGGAGGAGGAGATGGGCTTTATCTCGACCGGTGGCGGGGCCTCCTTACAGTACGTGGAGGGCAAGGAGCTACCCGGCGTGGCGGTGCTGCCCAACGAGGGGGAGGAGTAGGAGGAGATGGCCCGTAGGTCCATGATGGCGGCGAACTGGAAGATGAATAAGCTTATAAGCGAGGCCGAGGAGTACGTGGAGGGGCTTTTGCCCCGGATCTCGGACGCCCACAAAGGGGTAGACGTAGCGATCTTCGCGCCGTTCACCTGCCTCGGCGCAGTCGCCCGCATGACGCAGGATACGCCGGTCTTAGCCGGGGCGCAGAACTTCTACCACGAGGACTCGGGGGCGTTCACGGGGGAGGTTTCTGCGCCGATGCTAAATGACTTAGGGGCCGGGGCGGTCGTGATAGGCCACTCCGAGCGGCGCGAGATCTTCTGTGAGACCGACGAGGCGGTAGCCCTCAAGGCGGCCCGGGCGGTAGAGGCCGGCCTGCTCCCCATCGTCTGCGTCGGCGAGACCAAGGAAGAACGCGACGCAGGAAAGATGTGGGAGAAGGTCGCCGCTCAGGTCCGGGCGGTTTTCGAGCACCTCGATGCGCAGCAAATCGGCGGCGCGGCCATCGTCTTCGCCTACGAGCCGGTATGGGCCATCGGGACCGGCGAGAGCGCCACCCCCGAGGACGCGCAGGAGGCCATCGGGAAGATCCGCCTCCTATTGAGGGAGATCGGCGGCGAGGACTTCGCCCGAGAAGTGCGCATTCTCTACGGCGGTTCGATCAAGGCGGATAACGTAGACGAGATCATAGCGCAAGAAGACGTGGACGGCGGCCTGGTGGGCGGCGCTTCCCTAGAGGTAGATACCTTCGCCAAGCTGGTGAACGGCGCCTCGAAATCTAGGGAGTAGGGAGTCATGTTTTTCCCGACTCCCTAGATCCCGGACAGAGGAGGTAAAACTTGCGAAAGGGCGTATGACTGGAGGCGTAGCGCTTTCACGCTCCCGGCTTCATCTGATGAAGGTCTTGCTCTGATCGCCAACCGCTGACGGGGCCGCGAGCGCAACGAGTGGGGAGCCGAGAAGAATACTACTTTCTACTCCCCACACTCCCTGGAGCGAAGCGACCTAAGCGGCCTCTTCCTCGTAATCCTGGGACCATTGCCCCTGGCGAGCCAGGCTGGACATCCTGGCGCGGTGGTAGAAAGCCTTCCGCGCCTCCTCGACGTTCTCGGGCTTGCCGCCCCAGATCTGCATCGGCCTGTTCTGCAGCGCCCGGGCCCAGGAGAAGGAGATCTCCCACGGCAGGTTGTCGTACATGGTGTTCATTACGTTCAGGTGCTCGGTAGCCCCCACGTCGTCCTGCCCGCCGGAGAGGAATACGATGCCGGGCACGGCCGCTGGCACGCTCCTTCGCATGTTCTGGATCGTGTAGCGGGCGACCTCCTCGGGCCCGGCCTGCTCCTGGGCGTCCTTGCCGGAGGTGACCATGTTCGGCTTGAGGAGCATCCCCTCGGGGCGCACGCCGTGCTCGTAGAGATGCTGGAACTGGATCTTGAGCACCCACTCCGACACCTCAGCGTAGCGCTCTATGGTGTGATCGCCGTCTATGAGGACCTCGGGTTCGACGATGGGCACGAGGTCGGCTTCCTGGCACATCGCCGCGTAGAGGGCCATGTTGCGGCAGTTCGCATCGATGGCCTTCTTCGTCGGGGTGCTCTCGCTTATGACGAAGGTCGCCCGCCACTTGCAGAAGCGCGCTCCGAACTCGTCCCTGTACTCCTCCAGGCGACTTTGCAGGTTATCGAGGCCCTGGGTGAACGTCTCCTCCGGGGAGAAGGGGAAGGGCACCAAGCTCTTGTCCACCTTAATGCCGGGGATCATGCCCTGGCTCCGGATGAGCTCCGGCAAGGGCGTGCCGTCGTCGGCGGACTGGCGGATAGTCTCGTCGTACAGGATCACGCCTGAGATGAACTCGCCGATGCCTTCTGTACCGAAGAGCATCTCCCTGTACTGCCGGCGGGTCTCCTCGGTGGACTCGATGCCCGCGGCATCCAGGCGCTTGGTCACGGTGCCGGTACTTTCATCGGCGGCGAGGAGGCCCTTGCCTGGGGTGATCATCTCGTTGGCGACGCTCTCTAGCGTTTGCACATCCATGGATTGCTCCTTCCTTTTCGGTTTTCCCTAGATGTAACACGTTATTTTCCCTTGATCGGATATTTAAAAAGTGCCTTCGCGGCTCGTCAAGCCTAAGAGCACGTTTCAAAAACCTGTCGGCTGCCCCTCAGGTTGCGTGCTCTACTGCCAGGAAAGTCCGCAGCTGCGCGAGGGTTATAGTCATATGCTTAAGACTAATATCGGAAAATCGCCTTGTGCGCCATCCCGGCACATTGTTGCTTGAGCAGCGCGCGAAGGGGTTTAGGGCGTTGGGGCCCGCGGCTATAGATAGTAGGGCGGAAGAGCCACGGAAGGAGAGAGATGGAGGATCCCAAGCGCGCTGTCGGCGAGAAAGCCGTGGAGGTTTATGTCAGGAGCGGAATGGTGCTGGGGCTCGGGACGGGATCTACGGCTGTGTGGGCGGTGCGGAGGGTGGGGGAGCTCCTCTCTAGCGGAGAACTGGAGGACATCCGGGGGATACCGACCTCCGAGGAGACGGCAGATTTGGCGCGAGAGGTGGGCATCCCGCTCACCGACCTCTCCGAAGTCCTCCCGGATATCGGCATAGATGGGGCGGACGAGATCGGTCCCGGATTCGCGCTCATCAAGGGGCGGGGTGGGGCGCTTTTGCGGGAGAAGATAGTCGCCTCCGCCATCGGCGGCATCGTCGTAGTGGCCGAGGGTTCGAAGTCTGTCGAGAAGCTCGGCCAGGGACCGCTGCCGGTCGAGGTGGAACCTTTCGGGTGGAAGGCAACCCGAAATGCTCTGGCCTCTTTGGGTTGCGAGCCGGAGCTGAGTATGAAAGACGGGGAGCCGTTCGTGACCGACGGGGGGCACAACACGATCGACTGCACCTTCGGAACCATCCCCGACCCTGAAGCCCTTGAGACGGAGATAAAACGCATCCCTGGGGCTCTGGAGAACGGCCTCTTCGTCGGGCTGACCCGGGCCACGGTGTTGGTCAAAGAGGACGGCGAGGTCGAGGTCACGGAAAGCTGAACCTCGCCGTGGACTCCGGAACGGCCCCGCTGCCGTGGCCCCCGGCCCGGCTTTCGATCTGCATGACCGGGGACCTGAATCCCGAGCGGGCGAGGGAGATCGAAGAGCATATCTAGGAGAAGCTGTAGTTCGCCTGGCACCTGAACGTCGAGCGCCTCGGAGAGATCACGTCGGGCCACCAAAGCGCGCGTTCGGAATCGCTGGCCATCACCCAGCTGTTTGTCGTCTACCACGCCTTGGCCGCTGGCGCCTCCGTGGCGACCGGCGGAGACGGGATGCGACAATAAGAGCCGGCTACTACAGACTCTTCGAGTTGACGCCACGCTTTTCTTGACGGGCCACGCTTCTCCATCCTGCCTCGGAACATACCCCTAAAACAGTGCGATGGTGTAGTTATAATCAGCTAGCTAGTAATGTCCCGGTCGAGACGGGAGACAATCCCATGCTTACTCGGCAAACGTAACAACGAGAGGATAGCCTTGGATCTCAAAGCCCAGAAAACCGTCGCCGAGCTCTCAATAGACACCATCCGCGCCCTGGCGATGGATGCAGTGCAAAAGGCCTCCTCCGGCCACCCCGGGACCCCGATGGCTCTGGCGCCCGTAGCCTACACTATCTACACTAAATTCCTGAAGCACAACCCGGAGAATCCCGACTGGCCCGATCGCGACCGCTTCGTACTCTCCGCGGGCCACGCCTCGATGCTCCAATACGCCCTGCTCCATCTCACCGGCTACGATCTGACGCTGGCGGACATGGAGAACTTCAGGCAGTGGGAATCCAGGACCCCCGGACACCCGGAGCATTTCCTCACCCCCGGCGTCGAGACGACGACGGGGCCGTTGGGGCAGGGGTTCGCCAACGGGGTCGGGATGGCCATCGCCGAACGCTTCCTGGCTGAGCGCTACAACCGCATCGGCCGCGAGATCGTAAACCACCACGTCTACGGCATCTGCTCCGACGGCGACCTTATGGAGGGCGTCGCCGCCGAGACCGCCTCCATCGCCGGCCGCCTGGCCCTCGGAAAGCTCCTCTACGTCTACGACGACAACCGCATCACCATAGACGGCACTACGGCCGTCTCCTTCGACAGCGAGGACAAGGCCAAACGCTTCGAGGCCTACGGCTGGCATGTCCAGAACGTAGCAGACGCCGAAGATCTCGACGCCTTGGAAGAAGCCCTCAAGAACGCCCGCGACGAAGAAGAGCGCCCGTCGCTTATTATAGTGCGCTCTCACATCGCCTACCCTGCCCCGAACGCCGTGGACACCGCTGCAGCCCACGGCTCGGCTTTAGGGGAGGACGAAGTCCGGGCTGCCAAAGAAGCTATGGGCCTAGACCCTGACGAGCACTTTGCCGTCCCCGACGAGGTGTACGAGCACATGAACGTCGTCTCCCGCGGCCGGGAGCTCGAAGAGGAGTGGAACGCTTCCTTCACCGCCTGGCGCGAGGAATTCCCAAAGCTCGCCGAAGAATGGGATCGGGCCTGGAGCGGCGAGCCCGAGCCCGGCTACGAGGAGAGGCTCCCCGTCTTCCACCCCGCAAAGACCGAGAAGCTCGCCACCCGTAAAGCCAGCGCTCAGGTAATGAAAGCGTTCAAGAAGTATGTCCCGACGATGATCGGGGGGGCTGCCGACCTCGTCAACTCCACCGGCACAGAATTCGAGGGCGGCGGGCTCTTCGCCGCGACCCACAGCGGACGCAACGTGGCCTGGGGTGTGCGCGAGCACGGGATGGGGAGTGCCGTGAACGGGATCTGCCTACACGGCGGCATGGTCAGGCCCTACGGCTCAACTTTCTTGATCTTCTCAGACTATATGCGTCCGGCCATAAGGCTCTCGGCGCTCATGGACCTCCCCGTAGCCTGGGTCTTCACCCATGATTCGGTAGGTTTGGGGGAGGACGGCCCGACCCACCAGCCCGTGGAGCACTTTATGGCTTTAAGAGCGATCCCGAACCTCACCGTGATCCGCCCTGCCGACGCCAACGAGACCGCGATGGCCTGGAGCTCGACCCTCGAAGCCAAAGGCCCGGTCGCCATGCTCCTCACCCGCCAGAACGTCCCCGTCCTGGACCGCACCGAGTTGGCCGGCGCCGAGGGCGCCCTGCGCGGGGCCTACATTTTGGCCGAAGCTGAAGGCGGCGCAACACCTGACGCAATCCTCATCGGCACCGGCTCAGAGGTCACCGTGGCCCTGGAGGCTCGCGCCCTGCTCGCCGAGAGAGGCGTCGCGGCGAGGGTCGTGAGCATGCCATCGTGGGAGGTCTTCGAGGCCCAGGACCAGGAGTACAAGGACTCCGTGCTGCTACCAGCCGTCGAAGACCGCGTCTCCGTCGAGGCAGGGGTAACGATGGGCTGGGAGCGCTACGTAGGCCTCCGGGGGATGAGCGTGGGCATCGACCGCTTCGGTGCCTCCGCGCCCGGCGAGACCGTGCTGATGGAGCTCGGCATCACTCCCGAAAGGGTGGTGAACGTGGCGCTAGAGCTCCTTGACAGGGCGGAAGAGCAAGAGGAAACACCCGGCACCCCTGCCTTCGAGCCCACTCCCCCCGAGGAGGGGCACTCCTAGTTACCATAGAGACCAACCAGGTGTAGACTTTCGGAAGGGCGGGGTGATCCCGAGGGTAGGCGGCATTTCAGGAGGCACCGATGAACAAGCGCTTGTGGAGGTTGGCCGGAATCGGGCAGAGCGTCTGGATAGACTCCCTCTCCCGCGACGACATCGAGAACGGCAACCTAAAACAGTTGATCGAGGGTGGGGTCGTGGGCGTCACCTCGAACCCTACGATCTTCCAGAAGGCGATCTCCGAGTCTTCTCTTTACGACGAGCAACTGGAGGAGCTTTCGCAGAAGGAGGATAACCCGAAGGAGGTCTTCCTGGAGCTTGTCCGCAAGGACATCCAGGACGCCTGCGACTTGCTGATGCCCGTCTTTGAGAGGACCGACAGGCTCGACGGCTATGTCTCTTTGGAAGTCTCCCCGGACTTGGCCTACGATATCCCGGCGACCGTCGAGGAGGCCACCCGTCTGCACGATCTGGTCGACAGGCCGAACCTGATGGTGAAGATACCGGCGACGCTGCCGGGACTTGCGGCGATAGAGGACATGATCGCCAAGGGCAAGTCCATAAACGTCACTTTGATCTTCTCCTTGAGACGCTACCGCGCCGTCGCCGCGGCCTACATCCGGGGCCTCCAGCGCCTCGTCGCCGAAGGCGGCGACCCTTCCGGGGTGGCGAGCGTGGCGAGCTTCTTCGTCTCGCGGGTGGACACTGAGGCCGACAGACGGCTTGACGAGTTGGGTGGTCACGACGAGCTAAAGGGCAGACTGGCGATCGCCAACGCCAAGCTCGCCTACGCGGCGTTTAAGGAGACCTTCTTCGGTGACGACTGGGGGTTTCTGCAGTCAAAGGGCGCGACCAAGCAGCGCCCCTTGTGGGCCTCGACTTCGACGAAGAACCCGGAGTACGGGGACGTGATGTACGTTGAGGAGCTCGTGGGCCCCGATACGGTGAACACCATGCCTACCTCGACTTTGGAGGCGTTCATGGACCACGGCGAGGTCAACGAGCATGCCCTCGAAGAGGGCCTCGACGACGCCAGCAAGCTCATAGACGAACTGCGAGAAGCCGGGGTGGACTATGAGGGCGTCACCGAAGTCCTGGAGAAGGAAGGCGTCCAGAAGTTCGCCGACTCCTTCGACGAGCTGTTGGAGGGGATCAAGGACAAGAGTCGCCAGCTCGTCAGGTACACTTAAAGTTGTAGGCTGACACCTGACAAGCGCCGAGCGAAGGGAGGAACCATGGAGATAGGCCTCTACGGCTTGGGGAGGATGGGTGCCAACATGGTCCGGCGCCTGGTGCAAAGTGGGGAGCACCGCGTCGTCGCCGGCAACCGGTCGCCGGGGCCGGTGGACGAGTCGGTTTCCCAAGGCGCAGAGGGCGCCTACTCGATGGAGGAGATGGTAGAGAAGCTGGAGGCTCCGCGTGCGATCTGGGCGATGGTCCCCGCAGGCGACCCGACCGAGCAAACCCTCTTCAAGTTCGCGGAGATGTTGGACGGGGGCGATATCCTGATAGACGGCGGCAACTCGTACTTCAGGGACTCCATCCGCCGCGCGAAGATGCTCCACGACAGGGGTTTGCGCTTTCTGGACGCGGGGACGAGCGGCGGGATCTGGGGCCTCGAGGTCGGCTACTGCCTGATGGTCGGGGGCGACGCCGACGCCTACAAGCACGTCGAGCCCACGCTCAAGACCCTCGCCCCCAAGGACGGCTACGCTTACGTGGGCGGCGCGGGGGCTGGGCACTTCGTCAAGATGGTCCACAACGGGGTCGAGTACGGCATGCTCCAGGCCTACGCCGAGGGGTTCGAGATCATGCAGAAGAGCCAGTACAACCTGGACCTCCGCACTGTCTCGAGCCTTTGGAACCATGGCAGCGTAGTTCGTAGCTGGCTCCTGGAGCTCGCCCAGAGGGCCTTCGAGAAAGACGCCAACCTGGAGGGCATCCGCGGCTACGTGGAGGACTCCGGCGAGGGACGCTGGACGGTCCTAGAGGCGATAAACGAGAGTGTGCCCGCTGGCGCAATCGCGAGCTCGCTCTTCGCCCGCTTCGCCTCCAGGCAGGACGACTCCTTTGCCATGAAGGTCATCGCCGCCTTGCGCGGCGAGTTCGGTGGGCACGCCGTTCAGGAAGCGTCCACCAAATACCCTGAGGAGTAGGCTTCCTTGACCGATACGCAACTCTCGGCAGACATCTTGAGGGACAAGAAGAGGCTCCCCAAAATCCCGGAGCCCACCGCCGCGGTGATCTTCGGGGCCTCCGGCGACCTTACGGCTCGGAAGCTGATCCCCGCCATCTACGACCTTGCGGAGGGGCGTCGCCTCCCGATGGAGTTCGCCGTCGTCGGCGTCTCAAGGACGGCGATGAGCAACGACGAGTTCCGCAAGAAGCTACGCGCCTCCTTGGAGAAGCAGCGCCCCGGCGGGGTCTCGGACGACGTCTGGGACTCGTTCTCCAGCGGCATCTTCTACCTCCCCGGCGACTCCAAAGAGCCCGAGACGTACCAAGAGCTCAAAGGTTTCCTAAAGAAGTTAGACGGGGAGCGGGGGACGTCGGGGAACCGGATCTTCTACCTGGCATCTTCGCCGTCCCTTTTCTCGACCATCGTAGAGAGGCTCGGGGAGGCAGGGATGAACGAGGGGGAGAATGGTGGTTGGGCACGCCTCGTGGTCGAGAAGCCGTTCGGGCGGGACCTCGCGAGCGCCCGGGAGCTCAACGAGGATATCAGACGGTACTTCGAGGAGCGCCAGATCTATCGTATAGACCACTATCTCGGCAAGGAGACGGTGCAGAACATCCTGGCTCTGAGGTTCGCAAACGGCATCTTCGAGCCCCTGTGGAACCAGCACTACGTAGACCACGTTCAGATCACCGTCGCCGAAGACATCGGGGTCGGAAGGCGCGGCGCCTTCTACGAGGAGGCCGGCGCTCTCAGAGACATCGTCCAGAACCACCTCATGCAGGTCCTCTGCCTCACCGCGATGGAGCCACCGGTCACCTTCGATGCCGAATCGGTGCGCGAGGAGAAGGTAAAGGTCCTCAAGGCCGTCCGCCGCATCCCTGATGACGAGGTCGAGGAATACGCCGTGCGGGGGCAGTACGCCCGCGGCTGGGTGTGGGGCGAGGAGGTCCCAGGTTATCGCGAGGAGAAGAACGTAGACCCGGATTCGACGACCGAGACCTTCGTGGCGCTCAAGATGTTCATAGACAACTGGCGGTGGGCGGGGGTGCCGTTCTACGCGCGGACTGGCAAGAGGTTGCCGAAGAGGGTCACAGAGATCGCCATCCAGTTCAAGCCGACGCCACACACGCCTTTCGCCGGGGCCGAAGTCCTGGAGCCGAACGTCCTGGTGGTGCGCGTCCAGCCCGAGGAGGGCATCTCGATGAAGATCGGTGCGAAGGTCCCGGGCTCGAGGTTCGAGATCCGCTCGGTCAACATGGACCTCTTGTATGGCACCGCTTTCCTCGAAGAGGTTGCGGACGCCTATCAGCGGCTCCTATTGGACCTCTTGCTCGGCGACCCGACGCTCTTTATCCGGGCGGACGAGACCGAGGGGGCCTGGGACATCTTGGACCCGGTGATGCGGGCCTGGGCCGAGACTGAGAAGGTCTTCCTCTACTCGGCCGGGAGCTGGGGGCCCGAAGAGGCCTTCGATCTCCTCGCGCGCGACGGGCGGAAGTGGCGGCGGCCGTGATTGGGGAGCCTCGGTCGGGGCCTAATGGAGGTGCGATGTCAGTGGGGGAGATAGAGCGCGAGCTCGCCCGCCTCAGGATGAACGAGGACGGCTCCCTGGGCGCCCGGTCGAGCGTCTTGAACCTGATCGTGGTGACGAGCGAGGAATCCGCAGCGAGCATCACCCCGGTGGTCTGCGAGCTCTCTGGGCGTTACCCCTCCAGGGCGATACTCATGATCTCCGACCCCGTCGAAGAGGAGGCGAACCTGGAGGTTGGGCTCTCGGCCTTTTGCGGCGTGCGGCACGGGATGCCCGGCGGCGGCCAGGTCTGCGCCGAGCAGATCACGCTCCACGTCGAGGGACCGCCCGCCGGTCACCTCGAAAGCCTCGTCGGACCCCTCCTCGTCCCCGACCTCCCCGTCTTCCTCTGGTACCCGGACGGCGAGATCCCCTCCTCGCCGGAGGGCGGCTTGGCGGCTCTAGCAGACCGCCTCATCCTCGACTCGGGCGCGGCGGGCGATTGCAAAACCTCGCTGCGGGGCGTGGCGAGCCTCTTGAGAGAAGAAAGCGGCCCCGCGGTCGGCGACTTGCAGTGGGCCGCGCTCTCGCCATGGCGCGCACTGGTGGCGGACCTCTTCGCCCCACCGGAACGGGCCGGGGAGCTCGGGAAGTTAGAGCGCGTGGAGATCCTTCACAGCGAAAGGGGCGAGTGCCGGGCCCTGCTCTTCGCTGGCTGGCTCTCCGCGACCCTCGGCTGGGACCCGGAATCGGCGGGTCGCACGGAGAAGGGCCGCGAACTACGCTTCGCTGGCCACTCAGGCAAAGTAACCGTCGAGCTCGCCCCAGGTGCCACCGAAGCCGCCCCGAGTGTGGTACGCCTCTCCTCTAGGGAATGCTCCTTCCAGGTCTCGCGCTATGAGCAACGTGCCGACGCCAGCTCGAGCATGATGCGGGGCGACGAGCTTGTCGGTGAGCGCACTGTCCACCTGGGGTCTTCCGACGTGGGCGCTCTGCTCGGCGAGGAACTCAGGATTACGGGTCGGGACGAGGCCTACGAGTCGGCCGTCGAACGGGCCGCAATGATGCTGGACCTTTGAGCCCGAACGTCCGTGTCTTCGAGGACCCGCGAGGCCTGGCGGAAGCCGCCGCGAAAGCCTTCGCCGAAGAGGCGGAGAGAAGTATGAGGGAGAAGAAGCGCTTCGCCGTGGCGCTCGCCGGCGGCTCGACCCCGAAGGCCCTTTACGAGTTGCTCGCGACGGAGTACCGCGACGCCCTCGACTGGAGCAAATTGCACGCTTTCTTCAGCGACGAGCGGTGTGTGCCCCCCGACAACGAGGACTCCAACTACCGCATGGCTTACATGGCGCTGCTCTCCCGCGTGCCCGTGGGGAGCGTGTGCCGGATGCGCGGCGAGCTGGATCCACCCAGGGCCGCTGCCCTATACGAGGAAGAATTGAAGGCGTTCTTCGGCGGGCCGCCGAGCTTCGACCTCATCCTACTCGGGATCGGGGAGGACGGCCATACCGCTAGCCTCTTCCCCCAGAGCCCAGCCCTCGAAGTGCGCAACCGCTTCGTCGTCGAGAACCCAGTGGAGAAGCTGAGGACGACCCGCCTCACGCTAACCATACCCGCCATCAACTCGGCACGAAAGGTCGCTTTCCTGGTGGCTGGGAAGGGCAAAGCGGAAGCCATAAAAGAGATCCTCGAAGGAGCGGCCGATCCCCACGACTATCCGACGAAGCTCGTCCGTCCGTCGAACGGGCCTGACTGGTTCGTGGACCGGGCGGCGGCGAGCTTTTTGAGCGGTCCCACGTAAATTGGCGTTACCGCTAAACGAGCAGGAGAGTCCTAGAGAGTAGCGGGTCGGCTTAAGCGACGTGAAAGCAGCCGAAGAGCGACGAAGCGCAGCAGCTGTACCGACCCGCTATCTCCCATTTTACGCATAAAGAGCGGTGCTGGATCACCCGAGGATTACTTCGGGGGAAATGCATAATTCTATACAGTAGCTTAAGTAGTAGCAGGCCGCCGGGCGGTTAGAAGAAAAGCTTGAGCAAGCCGATCGCGCCCTGCTTCCACGGCACCCGGTGCGAGACGCCGCTGCCGTCCTCGA
>JALZFJ010000036.1 GCA_030867425.1 Actinomycetota bacterium
GGCACGGCGGACAACCCGATCTTCCCTGACATGCACCGGGCGTGCGCTCGCGTGGTCGGGGGAACGCTCGGGGCCGCGAGGCTCGTCATGAACGACGAGGCGGAGCACGCGTTGTGCATCGCTGGAGGCCTCCACCACGCCCTGCGCTATAAGGCCAGCGGCTTCTGCGTCTACAATGACATTGCGGTTGCCATCGCGCGCCTGAAAGAGGAACATCCCGGCCTCAAGGTGGCCTACGTGGACACCGACGTCCACCACGGCGACGGGGTGCAATGGTTGTTCTACGAAGACCCGGACGTTTTGACGATCTCGGTGCACGAGTCGGGACGCTACATCTTCCCTGGGACCGGCGGCGTGAAGGAGCGGGGACGGAGGGATGGCCGCGGGTACTCGGTCAACGTGCCGCTCGAACCGTTCACCCAGGATGATTCCTTCGTCGAGTGCTTCGAGGCTGTCGTACCGGAGGTTTTGAACACCTTCGGGCCGGACCTGATCTTCTCCCAGAACGGCTGCGACGCCCACGAGCTCGACCCCCTGGCGCATCTCAAGCTCACGACCCGCGTCTACGAGCACGTGCCCCAAAGGGTCCACGACCTCGCCCACGAGCTCTGCGGTGGTCGCTGGGTGGCCGTCGGCGGCGGCGGATACGACTGGTGGCGGGTAGTCCCGCGGGCGTGGACCGCCCTCTGGGCCGCCGTCTCCCATCAGGAGGTGCCGGAGGAGATGCCCGAGGACTGGCTCGAAAAGTGGTGCGAAAGAAGCCCCGTCGGGCTGCCGCGCCTCACGCGCGACGAACCCCAAGACTACCCGGCCATCAAACACGCCGACGAGATAGCGGAGAAGAACCGCCGGACGGGCGAAGAGGTGCTGGAGGCGGTGCTGCCGCTCATCCAATGAGCGAAACGCTCTCCCGTACCATGACGCCCGCCGGGGGCGTCAGAGACCGTCGGGCAACTACGGTCCCAAAGCTGCGAACGGTTGGCCGCTTGTGTTAGCCTTCCGAGAGATGTTGGCGTAAAGATCGGAGTTGAGTGTGGTTTCTGTGGTTCAGGGCGCGTTCGGTTCGGGGGTTATCGTCTCGTCCACCGAGACTGCCCCCAAAGAAAAGACGCATCGCCGCGTGACCACAGAGCCACCCTACAAAGTTATCCTGCACAACGACGACTACACCCCGATGGAACACGTCGTGGCGGTACTCCGCAAGGTGATACCGCGGATGGGCTTAAAGCGGGCGGTCTCCATCATGCTCGAGGCCCATACCAAGGGCAAAGCGGTCGTGACGAAATGCCACAAAGAGCTCGCAGAGCTCTACCAGGAGGGCCTCAAAGCCGAGGGGCTCATCGCCACCATAGAGCCGGATTAGCCCCCGATCTGGCTCATCGTACGGTTGCGCGATTCTTCGGGCAAGGTGAGGCCAGCAGGCGGCTTTATGCGCGCGGTGTGCCAGAGGACCTCATGAATGGCGGGTATGGGGTCGGGGGAGCGGATCGCATCCTTTACGGGGACGTCGAGGTCGGTGAGCAAGCACGGATGGATCTTGCCGTCCGCCGTGAGCCTCAAGCGGCTGCACCTGGCGCAGAAGGGCTCCGAGACGGGGGTGATTACGCCGAAGGTGCCCGGCGCACCCTCGAACTTAAACTCGTCCGCGGGTGCCGCCGGGTCTTCGGGCTCTATCTCCGTGAGCTCACCGAGCTCCTCTTGGGCCCGCTCGAGTATTTCATTGCCCGAGATAAACAAGGACTGAAAGCGGGAGCCGTCGGTGTCGCCGTTGAGGGGCATGAGCTCGATGAAGCGGACGTGCATCGGGTATTTGAGCGTGAGCTTCGCCATCTCCGCGATCTCGTCGTCGTTTACCCCACGCATGGCGACCGCGTTGACTTTGACAGGCGAGAGGGGAGTTTCCAAAGCCGCCATGATGGCGTCCCACACCTTCTGGAAGTGGTTGCGGCGCGTTATGAACGTGAATTTCTCGGGCTGGAGCGTGTCGAGGGAGATATTGATCCGGTCTAGCCCGGCTTCGACGAGCCCTTCTAAATTCTCCTTCAGGAGGAACCCATTTGTCGTCATGGTGACGTCGTGGAAGCCCAAGCCTTTGAGCTGCTCGACGAACCAGACGACGTTCCGGCGCACCAAAGGCTCGCCGCCGGTGACACGAACCTTGGTGACGCCGAGCTCAAGGCAGGCCTCGGCGAAGGTGAGCATCTCCTCCAGCGTGAGGATGTGGCTCTTGTCCTGGAACTCGATGTGCTCGGGCATGCAATACTGGCAGCGGAAGTTGCACCTGTCCGTCACCGAGATGCGGAGGTAATCCATTCTGCGGTCGAAGCTGTCGGTTAGCTGAATCATACCTGCCTTCGTACGTTCTCCAGAAACCCTATTGTACCCCGTAGACCGGGCGACAACCGACTCCAGGACACCTCCTGTACTATACATTTTGTCGGATCTACCCTGGCCCCTCTCCTGTCTCGATTTCCTGGACCAAGGTCAGATGGGCCGCGATTACATGAGTGCTGAGCAACGGGCCGCTGACGCCCGCATCTACGGGATCGACTGCGACGTGCTTGAGGGTACTGGTCCGGCTGTCGTCTCGCTCAACGGCGTTATGGTGCCCCTCGTGGTAATCGAGTTCATGGGTCTCGTGACCGGTATTCGGGAGCCTGCCGCTTATATCATCTATCGCGGTGACCTAACGTGGCTAACGAAGTCGCTCGACCAATCCCGAGAAGGCTGCTGGTACTGGCATGTAGCCGTGGGTGATGAGGAGGTTCATAGTGGACAGAGCTTAGCAGAGGCAGTCGCCGGGGCTAGGACGTGGCAAGGCGATAGTTAGACTGTGATATTCTCGAGACTGATCCGCTATAGTCGCAAGGAGGACACCCGTGGCGCGTACGAAGACCTCATCAGTCCCAGAGGTCGGGGCCGAGGCCCCGGAGTTTCACCTGCCTTCGGCCCAGGGGGGACAGTTCAGACTGACCATGAGGACCGTGAGCGGTGCTCAGCTCTACTCTGGACTCGTGGTGGTGGTCTTCTACAGCGGAGGTTGGTCCGAGGAGGACGTCGCGTACTTCAAGGACCTAGCAGCGAAGGAGGACGAGATCAACCTCACCGGTGCGACCATCGTCGGCATCGGGGTGGGAGGGCCCGCGCCAGCGCGCGACTTCGTCCGCGAAACCGGCATAAAATCCTACGTCCTCTACGACTACGCGGGTGTTGCCACCCGTGAGTACGGTCTTTTAGAAAAGGACAAACAGCATGGGGAGTACGCTCGCCCAGCGACGTTCATCATTGACACTGACCACAAGGTCGTTCACGCTTGGATCGGGGAGAGGCCAAAGGCCGAGGAGATCCTCGCGAAGGTGTCCGAGATCATCAGCCCCGACCCTGCCGAGGAGGAGGAAGAGGAGGCCGAGGCTGGAGAGGAGGACGAAGCTGGTGAGGAGAAGCCTGCGGGCGGGGAGTAGGGAAACGTGGAGGAGCCGGAACGGCGCGGGGTGAACGCTACCCGGCCGAACGGCCCGGACAGTTCGCCGGAGAACGCTCACACAGCGGGCGATCCTACCACGGCAATTTTTTATTGCACACGCCCTAATCAGCGCTTCCGCGCGGGCTTTTCGCCGCGTTCTCCTCTGGGGAGCTCTTCGTCCTTCTTGTCGCGGTCGAACTCAAGCTTAAAATCCCGGACGCCGCGGCCCAAAGAGCGTCCCAGGCTGG
>JALZFJ010000060.1 GCA_030867425.1 Actinomycetota bacterium
TCACCAAAGACCTGGGGTTAAGGGCCGTCACCGAGGTCCTAGACCCGAACGACATAGAGCTCGTGATGGAGCACGCGGAGGTGCTCCAGATAGGCACCCGCAACATGGCGAACTTCGCCCTCCTGAAGAGCGTCGGGGCGTCCATCGCAGGGACGGAACACGGCGTGATCCTCAAGAGGGGCTTCTCGGCGACGGTCGAGGAGTGGCTTCTGGCGGCGGAGTACGTAACCAGCGCAGGCGGGGATAACGTCGTCCTCTGCGAGCGGGGCATACGCACGTTCGAGAACTCCACGCGCTTTACCTTGGACCTTTCGGCCGTGATAGTGGCCAAGAGGCTTACTGACCTGCCGGTGATCGTGGACCCCTCGCACGCCGCTGGGAGGCGCGACTTGGTCGTTCCGTTGACCAAGGCCAGCGTGGCCGCGGAGGCCGACGGCCTTATCGTGGAGAGTCACCACGAGCCGCAGGAAGCTTTGTGCGACGCGGAGCAGGCCTTGCCTGTGGAGGCGCTCATGGGGTTGCGCGAGATCTTGCAGCCCTTCGCGGGAGCGATGGGCCGGGAGGTCATCTAGTAACCTCGGGCCACAGCAGAGGCCCCGCGTGAGACGCCTCGACGGCAGGTTCGCGCTGGAGCGCGAGATCGGGGCCGGTGGCATGTCGGTGGTCTTCCTCGGCAGGGACGAGGTTCTCGATCGTCCCGTCGCTGTCAAGATCTTGAGGGGCGGATTCGAGGAGGACTCCGGGATCGGCGACCGCTTCCGTCGCGAGGGACGGACCGCCGCTAGACTCTCCCACCCGAACATAGTCCAGGTCTATGATGCCGGCGAGGACGAACTCGATGGTCGCCAGGCCTCCTACATCGTCATGGAGTACGTCCCCAGAGGGGATCTCAAGGCCCTCTTAGACCAGAAGGGGCCGCTCTCCGAGAAGGAGCTAGCACGGATAGGCGCCGACGTCGCCTCCGGGCTCGCTCATGCCCACGAGAAGGGGATCGTCCACCGCGACATAAAACCCCAGAACATCCTCCTCGACTCCTACGGGAACTCGAAGCTGGCCGACTTTGGCATAGCCCGGGCTCTAGACGCGACGCATGCCACCCGCACGGGCTCCTACCTCGGTACCGCCTCGTACTCTTCGCCCGAGCAGCTGCGGGGTGGAGAAGTCACGTCGAAGAGCGACGTCTACTCCTTGGGGGTCACCCTCTACGAAGCGGCCGTCGGGGAGCCGCCATTCTTAGGCAACCCGATAGAGGTGGCGAGCCAGCAGCTTGCGAAATCCCCGATCCCACCCCGGTCACGAGGGGCGATCCTGAGCGGGCCCTTAGAGGCGCTTATCCTCTCTTGTCTCGCAAAAGATCCCACCGCCCGCCCCGACGCTGCTAGCTTGCAAGAGCGGCTGCTTCGCGCGAGCGCCGTGGCCTCCGGTGCCGTGATGACCGCCTCGGGCTCCGGCGAAACCACCACGAAGGACCTCGCGGACGCCGCGCGGGGGATCGGGGCCGCGGGCGTCGCCGGGGTCGCGGGCGCGGCGAAGGCGGCGGGAGTGAGGGGATTCGACACCGTCGTTCGAGGGGCGAGGGATCGCGGGGGCTCCGACGAAGCCCCAGAGCGCACGCTGGTCGCGAGGCGCCCGTTCCGGGTGAGGCCAGAACGGCGGGCGATGCTCGCCGTGGGTGCCGCCACGCTGCTCCTGCTGGTCATAGCCGTGGGCGTGTACGCGCTGCCAAACTTGGAAACCGCCGGGGAGAAGACCGGTCAATCGCAGGACGCGGCAGAGTCCTCCCCCGAAACCGCGACCGACGAGACCACGACCGCGCCCGGTGTCTCCGAGCCTGCTTTGCCTTTAGAGGGAGCCGAGCAGGCCGTCTTCAACATGTATTACCAGGCCTCGTTCAGGAACGCCGAGGCTGCCTGGTCGTACCTCTCCGAGAGCAAGCAACAGGAAGAAGGCTCTCTGGAGCAGTGGGCGCAGGAAGAGCAGATCAACACGTTCACGTATATGTACTTTACCCAGTATCCACAGGCCGAAGCCTCGGGAGAAGAGGCGAGGGTTAACTTCCAGGTTCGCGAGATCCGCCTCGGGGGTGTGAGGCTAGTCACGGGCACCTGGGTGTGCATCGTCGAGGATGGGGCGTGGAAGCTGGACCGCCTGGAGGACGAGGAGACCCAGAACTTATAGCGTCTGAGGAGCCGTCTCACGAACGTACTCGAAGTCGGCGGCGCGGAACTCTACTATAATCACCCCATGACGAGGTTCGCGCAAAGGTTCGTGCTGGAGCGCGAGATCGGGGCCGGTGGCATGGGCCGGGTCTTTTTGGGCAGGGACGAGGTCCTTGATCGTCCCGTCGCCGTCAAAGTTCTGAACCCCGTCCACAGCAGCACGGAGATCGGCGACCGCTTCCGTCGCGAGGGACGGACCGCTGCTAGACTCTCCCACCCGAACATAGTCCAGGTCTATGATGCCGGCGAGGACGAGCTCGATGGTCGTCAGGCCTCCTACATCGTCATGGAGTACGTCCCCAGAGGGGATCTCAAGGCCCTCTTAGACCAGAAGGGGCCGCTCTCCGAGAAGCAGCTAGCACGGATAGGGGCCGATGTCGCCTCCGGGCTCGCTCATGCCCACGAGAAGGGGATCGTCCACCGCGACATAAAACCTCAGAACATCCTCCTCGACTCCTACGGCCGTCCCAAGCTCAGCGACTTTGGCATAGCCCGGGCTCTGGACGCGACGCATGCCACCCGCACGGGCTCCTACCTCGGCACCGCCCTCTACTCCTCGCCCGAGCAGCTGAAGGGTGAGAAGGTCATGCCGAAGAGTGACCTTTACTCCTTGGGGATAACCCTCTACCAGGCTGCCGTCGGCGTCACACCGTTCAGAGGGACGCCCATAGAGGTCGCGAGCCAGCACATCACGCAGACGCCGCCCCAGCCGAGCGCTCTGGGCGCGGACTTGAGCAGCGGGGTCGAGACCCTCATCCTCGACTGCCTCCAGAAGAACCCGGACCGCCGTCCGACTGCTGAAGAGGCCCACGAGCGGCTCCGGGAGGAAGGCCGAAAGGCGCGCGGCGCCTACGCCGCGCCCCCGGTTGCCGAACCTTCTCCCGCCGAGCACACCCGCACCGCGCCGCCGGAAGAGCCTCCCGCCAGACCACCGCGCGGAACGAGTCGCGAAGGACGCCGGAAGCGCTGGCCCATCCTAGCGGCCGCCGCGCTGCTCCTGATTTTGCTGGGCGTCGGCACTGTGTACGCGGCGAACGGGAGCCTGCTCGGTAGCCAAAGTTTCGAGTCGGTGCAAGCCCCGGAAGAGGAGAACCAGCCGGCGAGCTCCTCGGAGAGCACGGAGGCCCAGAGCACGCCGGAGCAGGCCGCAGCGGAGACTACCACCGGAGGGGCACAGGAGGAGGACACTTCCTCGGGGGGTGATAGCGGCGATTTTTCGGGAGAAGCCGCGGCACAGACGGTGCAAGAGTTCTATACGTCTGCTGCTGAGAACGATTATGATAGGTCAGCAAATCTTTTGAGCAACGCTTACCGGCAGAGCACGTGGTACTCGCGGGGCATTTTCGAGGGTACTTTCGATACCCTGGATAGCATAGAGTTTACCCAAGGTCCGACAGCCCAGGTCAACGGCAACACGGCCACGGTCTCGTTCAGTACTATCGCCTACCATACGGATCGGATCGACCGGAGGACCGGAACGGCTACGCTCGTCCGGGAGAACGGCGAGTGGAAGATAGACAGCATCGCCGTCTGATCGGCATGGATACAATAGGCTCGAAAAGCTACTATTACGGAAGGAACGCGTTCTGAAGACTGCATTTACCGCACTCGTTTCGGCGATCATCGGTGGTTTGGTCGCCGCTGCTTTGTTCTACCTTGGGACCTCGGGGTTGGAGGAGGGGCCTAGGGTGACGATAGACGAGGCGCGGCAGGCCTCGCCGGCGGAGGGCGTGAATCCCGGCGGAGAGGAGGGTCCCTCGGTGCGCGAGGTGTACACCCGCGACGGGCCGGGTGTGGTGACTATAGACGTTGCCTCGGAGAGGGGAGGTCCAAGCGGGGGGTCGGGGTTCGTGATCGACGAGGATGGCTACGTAGTCACCAACCAGCACGTCGTGGCCAGAGCTGACAGCTTGTCGGTGCGCTTCTCGAGCGGGGCGAGAGCGGAGGCCGAGTTGGTGGGTGAAGACCCCTCCACGGACATCGCAGTGATGAAGGTAGACGCTCCAGAGGAGACCCTGAAGCCTTTGACTTTAGGGGACTCGGACGCTTTGGGGGTGGGGGAACCGGTGATCGCCATCGGGAACCCTCTGGACGTCGGCATCAGCGTCACGACCGGCATCGTCAGCGGCCTGGGACGGCCGATAAGGGCGCCCAACGGCTTTACCATAGACGGCGCCGTCCAGACGGACGCGGCGGTCAACCCTGGCCACTCCGGGGGTCCCTTGCTCGACGAGCAGGGTCAGGTCATCGGGGTGATAGAGCAGCACGCCTCGGAGACCGGGTCTTTCTCGGGGGTGGGGTTCGCGGTCCCGATCAACATGGTCAAGGAGGTGGCCGAGCAGCTCATCGAGACGGGCGAGGTCGAGCACGGCTACATAGGCGTGAGGATGTTCCCGGCGGGCATCGAGGAACTCGTGGCCTACTCGGGACGGTCAGTCGCGGAGCTCTCCGAAGAGTATGGCCTGCCGGAGAACGGGGCTATCGTCAGCCGGGTGACGGAGGGCGGTCCGGCAGAGGAGGCTGAACTCGCAGGCAGCGAGCAGACAGAGGAGATCGCAGGGGTGCCGGTGCCCCTTGGGGACGTGATCACGGAGGTCGAGGGCGAGCGTGTCTCTACGCCGGACGACTTGATAAAGGTCGTCAACTCCTCGCAGCCCGGCGACGACCTGGACCTCACCGTCGTCACCCCCGGAGAAGAAGCCCGTGAGGTTACGGTAAGCATCGGCGCCCGTCCTGCGGGACAGTCCAATAGTCAGTAGCGCTTTGGAGGATCTGAAACGCGCCGCCGAGGAATATGTCGAGAGCGGGATGGTGGTG
Source organism: Actinomycetota bacterium (assembly GCA_030867425.1). Lineage (GTDB taxonomy): Bacteria > Actinomycetota > Rubrobacteria > Rubrobacterales > Rubrobacteraceae > Rubrobacter_F. Next base: position 5,037 of record JALZFJ010000060.1, read on the forward strand.
GGGCTCGACTGTTTCTCCGGCGGTCCGCGATCTGGGGGAGCTCATCGCGTGCGGAGAGCTGGAGGGCGTGCGAGGCGTCACGACTTCGGAGCGGACGGAGGCCTTGGCCAGGAGGGTAGGCGTCCCGCTCGTCGTGCTGTCGGAGGCCCGTGATCACCATAGACGGCGCCGATGAGATCGGTCCCGGTCTAGCCCTCATCAAGGGACTCGGGGAGCGCTTCTGAGGGAGAAGATCGTAGCCCACGCTTCCGCGAACGGCCTCGTCGTCG
>JALZFJ010000075.1 GCA_030867425.1 Actinomycetota bacterium
ATTACGCATGATCTCCGACTGGTAGTAGACGTAGGGCATGGAACGATCGAGAGGGGTGGCGTCCGGAGCCTTCGGTCCCGCCGTGACCCGCGCGCCTAAACGACGAACGAACGAGTTGGAGTAGCCCCCGCCGCCGTGCATCTGGAGCGCCAGGTCGAACCGCTCCTTTCGCATGCGCACGAAGAAGCGTTCTAGCTCCTCCTCGTCTTCTTCGACGCCTGTATCGGGACCGTTGACGCCTGTGGAGGGGGGGACGGAGATCGCGCGAGCCACGGATCCAGGATGCCTGTCGAAGAGCTCCGTTTGGAGGGGACCCCCGAGTAGCGTTATCTCCGCCTCCGAGTAGGCCTCTCGGAGCGCCGCAAGCGCCGGCAGGGTAAAGATAGAGTCCCCGAGCCCGCCGGCCCTAAGGACGGCGATCTTGCGGACGTTCTGTACGCGTTCAAGGCTGGGGGGCATTCGAGTGGTGCACTACCTTCGTCTGCGTGACCTCGTCGAGGAGCTCAGGACCGTAACCGAAGCCGAGGCCACTCCCTTTTCTCGGTTCGGCAGACCCGCCGGGGGCGCCACCGAAGACCGCGTTGATCTTGACCGTCCCGACCGAGAGAGCTCGCCAGGCTTTAGCCGCGTTCTCCTGGTCCGTCGTGAGAACCACCGCCGCGAGCCCGTAAGCCGTCTCGTTGGCCTTCTTCAGGGCCTCGTCGAACGAAGAGACGACCTCGACGGCGGCGACCGGACCGAAGGTCTCCTCGTTCACCACGGCCATCCCCGATCGGACGCCCGAAAGGACGGTCGGCGGGTAGAAAAAGCCGGGCCCTTCGGGTACCTCCCCGCCGCACAGGAGCTCCGCGCCGGCCTCGACCGCCTCCCTGACGTGGCGGTGAACCAGGTCGCGCTGGCCCTCGTCTATGAGGGGACCTATCTCGGTCTCGCGTTCGGTGCCCTCACCGACGCGAAAGCTCTTTCCCCGTTCCGTTAGCTCCCGTAAGAACTCTACGGCTACCGCTTCGTGGACGTAGATACGCTCGACGGAAGTGCAGATCTGGCCGGTGTTGGCGAATGAACCTGTGGCTGCCTCGCCCCCGGCCCAGGCCGGGTCTACCCCTTCGTCCACGATCATGGGGTCCTTGCCGCCGAGCTCGGTAACGGCTTTCTTGAGCTGGTGCCCCGCTACCTCCAGGATCTCACGTCCCGTAGGAACCGAGCCCGTGAAGAGCACCAGATCCACGTCCTCGTGCGCCACCAGCGGACGCCCGGCTCGCTCGTCGCCCAACAGGAGGTTCAGTACACCGGCGGGTAGCTCGAACATCTCGACGAGCCGCACTGCCGAGAGGGGCGTCTTCTCGGAGGGCTTGTAGACGACCGTGTTGCCGGTGACGAGCGCCGCCCCTAAGTACCCGCAGGCGATGGCGATGGGATCGTTCCACGGGACGACGACCGCCGCGATACCGTAGGGCTCGTGCACCATCGCGTCGAAGGCAAGGTAATCGCCCTGGAGGCTCTTGCCCCGATGCAGGGGCCCGAGCTCGGCGTACTGCTCGAGCGTCCCTATACCGGCCTCGACCCCGCCCAAGGAGTCGTCTAATGGCTTGCCGTTCTCCAGGGTAACGAGCTCGGCGAGCTCGCCCGCGTGTTCCCGCATCCTTCGCGCGGCGGCCTTTACGAACTGTGCCCTCTCGGCGGCGGGGAGGCATGACCAGTTGTACTTCGCCTCGTGGGCGGCCCTCACCGCGTCCGAAGCGTCGGCGCGGGTGCCGACGGGGATCCGGCCGACGGTCTCTCCGGTGGCAGGGTTCAAAACCTCTATCCCTTCCTCGCTCGTCGAGGGCACCCCCACGTTGCCTATGAGGTGCGGAATCGTCTCTTTAGTTTCCAACGCTACCGTTCCTCTCAAATCTCGTTTATACCTGCGTGGGGAGCCTTCGCGCTCCGCCACAGAGCCGATCGCTGATATCTGACTGCTAAGGAAACGAAGTTTCCGTCATCGGCGTGACGACGAGCTCGTGGATCACGGAGTCCAAAGGTTGGGAGATCATGAACAAGATGCTCCTCGCCACCGTCTCGGGGGGCTGGAGGTTCTCGGGCGGCGGGGGAGGTTCCAAGGCGTTGAAGAAGTTGGTCCGCATCCCGCCTGGCACGATGACCATCGCCCTGACGCCTTTGATACGCCCCTCAGCATGCAGGACCTGCGTGAGGCCCAAGAGGCCGTGCTTGGAGGAGGCGTAGGCAGCTGCGTTCTCCCACCCCTTCTTCGCGGCGGTCGAGGCGACGTTCAGGATCTGGCCACTACCTCGACCCATCATGTGCGGCATGACTGCTTTGGCCAGGAGCCACGGCGCCCTGAGGTTCACGTTCACCACGTTGTCCCACTCTTCGAGCGTCAGCTCCGATGCCGGGCGGATGAAGTCCAACCCTGCGGCGTTGACGAGGACGTCTATCTTGCCCTCCGTGCCGAGCACGTCCTCCACCCCCCCCTCGATGGAGCCGGGGTCGTTGAGGTCCATGTACAACGGTCGCCCACCGTGCTTTGCGGTGACCTCGCCGGCCGCCTCCTTGTCGATGTCGGCGAGGACTACCCATGCTCCGTGCTCGGTGAGCAGGCGGGCCGTCGCTGCCCCAAGGCCGCTCCCCGCCCCGGTGACGAGGGCCACTTGGCCTGAAAGGTCGAACGTGGTGATGTTCTCTGGCATATAGGTGCTCTGCTCCTCCTATAAGAGCATCGTCAGGCTGTCCCCGCGGCGCGCGGCGGCGCGGTCTCCCGCACGGCCTTCGAGAAGGCGGCGGCGGCGAGCGTGGCGACGCGCTCCCAGGTGTAGCGCACCTCGACCCTGCGCCGGGCGGCGCGACCCATGCGGTCCCTGAGCTCCCCGTCGGAGAGCAGGCGCAGGAGGCGATCGGCGAGTACCTCTGCCCTTTTGGGCGGGACGAGGAAGCCTGACGCACCGTCGGCCACGCTTGTCTTTATGCCACCTACCTCCGAGCCTACAACAGGTGTAGCGCAGGCCATCGCCTCCAAAGGGGTCATCCCGAACGGCTCATAGTGCGGTACCGAGACCGCCGCGTCGGCGGCGCCGTAGTAGCGGTAAAGCTCTCCCTGCGGCCGGCTCCCGGCGAAGATCACCCCCTCTCGAACCTTGAGCCCTTGGGCGAGGGCCGAGAGCTGGGCGATCTCGGGCGAGCCTCCGGGCTCGCCGCCCACTATCACGAGCCGCGCGTCGAGGCCGCGGGGCAGTAGGGCGAAGGCCTCGATGAGGGTGGCCACGCCCTTGCGCGGGACGAGTCGGCCGACGTAGATGACCGTCGGCCTGTCGGGGAGGCCTAAAGCTCTACGGGCCTCCTTTTTGTCCACGGGACGGAACGTCCCTACGTCCACGCCGCACGGCACGAGCGAGAGCCGTGCGGGATCGGTGTCGTAGAGCTCCGTAAGCTCCTCGACCTCCTCCGGGCAGGTCGCGAGTATTCGGTCCGCCTCCTCTACAATCCTGAACTCCGCCGCCGGTCGCTCGGGGGGAGAGGTGTCGGCACCGCCCTGCTCGCGACGCTTTATCGCCCCCAAGGCGTGGAAGGTCTGGGCGAACGGCAGCCCGAGGTCCCTCTTCGCCTCGCAGGCCACCCACCCGCTCATCCAGAAATTGGCGTGCACGAGGTCGTATGCTGTCGGTTCTTCCCTCGCGAACCGGTAGAAGGCGTCCCTGAAAGGGACCATGTACGGGAATAGGTCGTCCTTCGGTATCCTCTTCGCAGGGCCGGTGGGGAGGTTTATCACCCGCACCTCCTCGGCGAACGGAACGATCTCGGGGAGGTGCGGGTTGTCCTGGCGGGTGAAGATGTCCACCTTGTGCCCCATCGTCCCGAGGCGCCGGGCCAGCTCGGCGACGTAGACGTTCTGGCCGCCGGAGTCCTCGCCGCCCAGAGCGGCCAAAGGGCTCGCGTGTTCGCTGATCATCGCGAGGCGCACGGCGTCACCTCCCTCAAAGCCAAAGCCTCCTCGAATGCGGCCTCCCAGTCGGCAACGAACCGCTCCAGGCCGAACCTCTCGCGAACCGTGCGTCGACCCGCCTCCCCTACCCGACGCGCCTCCTCCGGGTTCGCTAGGAGTTGCCGCATACTCTCGATTAGGTTCTCTACATTCGTGTCGATGTACCCGTTCTCGCCGTCCTTTATCACGGTGACGAGCTCGGTCGTTGCGAGAGCGACTACGGGCAAGCCTATCTCCATCGCCTCCAGGACCGACAGAGGAAGGCTAGTGTACCGGATCGGGTTGAAGTAGAACCGGTACGCCTTCATCCTCTCGTGCACCTCGGCCTGCGGCAGGTCCCCGAACCCACCGACCTCCTTGCTGTTGAAGCCGAAGAGATCGAGTGGCACCTCCTTGCGGGTGCGCTCGAAGATGTCTCCGCCGACCACCCTTTTCCTGCGCGGCAAGTCGTTCACCAGAGAGACGCCCTTCTCAAGTTTGCCAGTGTAGGCGCCCTCCGGCGTCGCGGGCCTCACGGCATGGTCCACCACGCGCGTCGGGGTCTTTCGGCAGTCCCAGAAGAGGTCGTTGAAGTGGGTGACGTGCACGAGCAAAATCCCGGGGTCGTTTACCGGGTGGATCATCTCGTTTACCCGGGCCTGCGGGGTGTTGTGCTCCAGGTAGATCGCCGGTAGCGCCCTTTGTTCGGAGCTGAGTACCTCCAAGGCGTCCTCGAAGAAGTTCTTAGGCGTCTGGTAGACGATGAGGTCCAAGTCCAAGGCGCTCACTTCCTCGGCCGGGACGTCTACGGTGTCCGGCGACCACAGGTAGGTCGGCCCGCGACCGCCGTAACCCTCGGACTTATCGGGCTTCGTCGGCAAATAAAAGCGGTGTGGCGCCTGCACGAGGGTGTTTAGGTAGGAGCCGTGGATCTGCCAGACGAATACGTTCAGCGCCCTCACGCTCCCAACAGCTCCCTCTCCGCGGCCAGGGCCTCGACGCTGCGTAGAATGTCTTCCACCGAAACCTCGGAGATCGGACCGCCGCGGAGGACGACATGCCGACCACGGTCCAGCGGTCCCCAGCGCTCGATCTCGGTCGAGGGGCCGAAGATGGTGACGCTCGGCGTCTTTAGGGCGTAGGCGAGGTGGGCGGGACCGGTGTCGTTCGAGACCACGACGCTCGCCCTCGAAACGAGCGCGATGAGCGTGGAGAGATCCGTCTTTCCGCCGAGGTCTAGAGAACCGGGGACGGCTACCCGCTGCGTGAGCTCCTTCTCCCTCACGTTCCCCGTGACCGCGGCGGCGTAGCCGCGCCGGGTCAGGGCCTGCGCCACCCGCCCGAAGCCTTCCGTGGGCCAGCGCTTCTCGGTGACGGAGGCGCCGGGATGCACGAGGGCCAGTGGCTTCCTCGGAGCAGCGGGGAGCAACGCCCGGGCGCGCCGGTCGTCCTCGTCTCGCACGCGCAGCTCCGGCTCGGCGTCGTCCAGTGCGTTCCCGATCACTCCCCCGACCTTCTCCGCGAGCAGGAGGAGCTTGCGCGACTCATGCGTCTCTGTGTCCCAAGGGACCTCGACGTCGAAGTTCGGGACGTCGTTTCCCTCTGCGACGAAGCTGGCCGTGCGCCGGGCACCGAACCGGCCGACGAGCCGAGTCGAGGTCGGCCCTTTGCCGTGCATGTTTACAGTGAGGTCGAACCGTTCGGCGCGTACCTGCGCGAGGAACTCCTCGAGGTTCCTTTCATCTGACCCTCCATCTAGGCCGGGGGCGCCTGGGTAGGGGAGGACGCGGTCCACGTAGGGCAGGAGGTGGGGAGCGAGGGCGGTCGCCCAGGGCAGGGAGACTAGCGTGATCTCCGCCCCCGGATGCCCCCGATGGAGCGCCCTTAGAGCGCCCGTTGCGGCGACCAGATCGCCGAGATAAAGGCCGCGAAAAATAGCCAGCTTCCTCACCGCACGACCTCCGCCGGCACCGGCGCTTCGCGCAGCAGGTCCAGAGCCGCCCCGGCGACGGTTTGGGGCGCGATACCGGCGAGGCATTCGTGGCCGATGGGGCAGATGCGCTTGTAGCAAGGAGCGCACGGGACCGGGTGGGTGAGGAGTTGATGAGGGGTGCGCCACGGTCCCCATTGCTCCGGCGGGTTCGTCCCGGCGAAGACTGTGACGACCGGTCGCTTCAGGGCCGAGGCCACATGGCTCGTCCCCGTGTTGTTCGTCACCACGACCGCCGCTCGTCTGACGAGCGCCACAAATGGGCCGAAGCTCGTCTCACCGCCCAAAGGTATCCCGGCGTAACCAGCGACGCGCCGCGTCAGGTCCTTCTCGTCTTGCCCCCCGGTGACGAGCACGGGCAGCCCGCTCTCTACGCTGAGTTCCTCGACGACGGTCGCGTAGCGCTCCGGGGGGTAGACCCGCGAGGAGGCGCTCGCCCCTGGGTGCACGAGGAAGAAGTGCTCGACGCCGTGCCGCTCCAGGAGCTTCTCTGCTCCCTCCTCGTCCTCTTCGTGCGGGACGAGCACCATTTCCGGCTCGACCGGCGGGAAGCCCAAAAAGCTCGTCAGCTCCAGGCCACGCAGGACCTCGTGCTTGGGCGGCACGGTCTCCGTGTAGCGGTGGCGGTGGGTTAAGAGGGAGCCTGGTCCCTCCCAGGAACTGGCAGCACGCAGTGGGATACCGGCCAGGTAGCAAAGATAAGCCGCCGGCAGCGCCGACTGCTTGTAGGAGGTGAAGATGATCGCGGCGTCGAAGTCGCGTTCCTTTAGCATCTCGACGGCGGCGAACTCCCGCGCCGGATCCTGCGGCAGCCGGAAGTAGACGTCCTCGTTGGGGGCGTGGTAGAGGATAGTCTCGTCTATGTCCGGGTCCACCCGGCCGACCTCGCAACCCGCCGGACCGGCCAAAAGGGCCAGGTGCGCCCCCGGGAGAGCTTGCCGGATGGCCCGGAAGGCAGGGGTCATGAGTAGCACGTCGCCCAGGTTGTCCAACCGGACGAGGAGGACGCGTCGAAGATCGTCGGGGTTCAAGCTCCCGAATACCGGACGGGCGCTACCGTTCACGACCGGACCCCGGTGGACGGGATCTCGAGCCCGTCCACGTCTCCGGCAACTTCGCCGACGGACCTTATGTGCTCGATCGTGGCGGAGGACGAGCGTCCGGGGAGGAGCGGCAGGATGACGACCTCGCCGCCGAGCTTCTCGACCACGGATGCTTCGACGAGCCGCTTCCCCGCGTGGTCCCCGCCCTTGACGTGCAGATCTGGCTTGACACGCCGGATCAAGGCCTCCGGCGTGTCCTCGTCGAAGACGACGACGTGGTCCACGCACGGGAGCGCCCCCAAGAGCTCGACCCGGTCCTCCTCGGACGTCACCGGCCGTCCCGGCCCCTTAACCCTTCGTGCAGAGGCGTCGGAGTTAACCCCGACGACGAGCACGTCCCCGAGCTTCCTGGCCTCCTGAAGCAGAAAGAGGTGCCCCCGGTGCAAAAGGTCGAAACACCCGTTCGTGAAGACCACTTTCCCACCCGAGTGCCGTACCTGATCTAGGCTCTCCTCCAGGTCCTCCGGCGCCGCTTCTCCGAGGGCTTCCTCTTCCGCCGGGAGCCGCTGCAGCAGCTCCCTCGCGCCTACCGGCACCGTACCGGGCCGGGACACGGCGAGCGTCGCGGCCTCAATCCCGAGCCTGGTGGCCACGCGCGACTCGGCGCCGCTCGAGGCCAGCGCGAAGGTCGCGAGGAAGGTGTCGCCCGCGCCGTTGACGTCCGGGTTCGCTACCTTGTGTCCTTCGAGGTGCGCCACGCCGGCGTCGTCCGCGACCACCGCCCCTTCCTCGGCGAGGGTCACGACCAGAGCACGAGCCCCAATCCCGCGCCGCAACTCCTCCGCGACCGCCCCGGCGTCGAGATGGCCCGGATCCGGCTCGACCGGGAGGTCGAGGGCTTGCTGGGCTTCCAGGTGATTCGGAGTGGCAGCGGCGAGGCCGCGCCACCGGTGGCGGAAGGGATCCTTGGAGTCCAAAACGACGCAGTCGTGTCCCGTGGCGCTGAGAGCGTCCACTACCCTCTCTGTCACGGTGCCGCTAGAGTAGTCGGAGACTACGACGACGTCTGCGTCCTCCGCCAAGGCCGCCACCTTCTCTGCGAACCCTTTCTGTATGGCATCTTCGAGCGCCGTGGTGTCGCCCGAGTCCACGCGGGCCAGGGTGGCACCGTCGGCGACGAGGCGCTTCTTTATGACCGTCGCACGCCCGGGGACCTTAAAGACGTCATCTGTTCGTATCCCGATCTCCTCAAGCTTCTCAAGGAGCTCCGCTCCGGGCCCATCGTCTCCGACCACGGAGAGCAAAGCCACCTCTGCGCCCAAGGCGGCGAGGTTGGCGGCGACGTTGGCCGCGCCCCCGGGGGAGGACTCCGCGAGGACATTTCTGACGACCGGGGCGGGGGCGTCTGGGGTGAGGCGGGTGGCTTGGCCCCTCTCGAAGACGTCGAGCATCACGTCGCCTATCACGAGGCACCGGCGCCCCCGAAAGCCGCGCACGAGCATGGCGAGTTCTCTTTCGGCCGCTCGCCTCACGAGCGGAGACTCGCTGCTTCTTCAGCATCTGGGGATGCCCCGGACGCCTCGAGTATGTGGCGGACCGCTCCGGCGAAGTCTTCCGCCCGGAAATCGGGGGGCGGCTGGGCTGGTCCGGGGCCGACGAGGACGGTGCGGGTGCCAGCCCGGCGGCCCGCCTCGACGTCCGCCTCGATATCGCCGACCATCCAGGAGGCGGAGAGGTTGACGCTGTGCTTACCAGCGGCCCGACAGAGCATGCCGGGAGCGGGCTTGCGACAGGCGCACTCGACGGCGTAGGGCGACGTAACCCCCTCCGGATGGTGGGGACAGTACTCCAGGCTGTCCAGAGCGACCCCGTGTGAGTTCAGCATCCTCTGGAGCCGGTTGTGCATCCTCGCCACCACCGCCTCGTCGAAATATCCGCGAGCCACCCCGGACTGGTTCGAGACGAGGATCAGCTTGTACCCTGCCCGGCGCAGCTTGAGAAGACCTTCGACTACGCCGCCGAGGAGTTCGATCTCGTCTGGGTTCGAACCATAGTGGCGGTTGGCGATGAGTGTGCCGTCCCGATCCAGGAAAACGGCCTTGTTCGGGAAGAGCGTCTCCTCGACGAGACCGCAGATGGTGTGGGCGAGGACGAGGTGCCCGACCTGTATAGTCGCGGTGTCGGATGCCTGGAGTATCACCGGCACATCCACGAGCGCCCCTAGGCGTCCGCCATCTCTCTTCCCGCCGAGGTAGCCCACAGTGCTCATGCCCTTCTCCTTCGCGGCGAGGGCAGCTCGGATTATGTTCTCTGACTTCCCACTCGTTGAGATAGCGACGAGGACGTCGCCCGGATTGCCTAGGGCATCGACCTGGTAGGCGAAGACCGCGACGTAGCCGTAGTCGTTGGCGACGGCGGTGAGGGTGGCGGGGTTTGCGTGAAGGGCGTGGGCCGACAGGGATGTCCGGTCAAGCTCGAACTTGCCGACGAGCTCCGCGACGAGGTGCTGAGCCTCCATGGCGGACCCGCCATTGCCGCAGGCGAGCACCTTACCCCCCCGCTCGTAGCAGGCGGTGACCAAAGCCGCCGCCTTACCGGCGGCCTCGACAGGGAAACCGGCGAGCATCCCACACGCCTTGCGCGCCCACTCACCGGTCCGTTCCGGCGCGGCTACGATCCCGAAGGAGTCGCTCATCAGGCCGTCCCCGACGCGTTCGTCCGGTTGCCCGCCCACCGCATCAGGTTCGCGAGGTATGTTCGGCCCGTGCGCATCAGGTAAGGATAACGGAAGCCTCGCTTCTTCTCCATAGAGACCATCCGGCGTACATATCGCGGGGGCGTCTCTTGCCGGGCGGTGACCGGTGTAAGATTCATAGCAAAAGTTCTTTCCTCTCTTCTCCTGCTGCTAAACTTTTCCTAATGTCAATAGTTGGAGCTGCGTCGAACCTTTTGGTGGACCTCCGAGAAAGGCAGTGGGAGCATGAAGCGCGTGGTAGGCGGAGTGACGCTCGAAGTCGTCCAGGGTGACTTATCGTCTCAACACGACGTGGACGCGATCGTAAACGCGGCCAACGCTGAGCTCGAGAGCGGGGGAGGGGTGGCGGGCGCGATCCACCAGGCGGCGGGGCCTGGGCTCGCGGAAGAGGCTCGGCAACTCGCCCCTATAAAGCCGGGGGAAGCCGTGATAACCAGCGGCCACGACCTGCCCAACCGCTACATCGTCCACGCCTTGGGTCCGGTCTACGGCTCCGACGAGCCCGAAGTGGAGCTCCTTGCCGACTGCTACCGCAACTCTTTGTCGCTCGCCGAAGAGCAAGGCGTAAGCTCCGTTGCTTTCCCGGCCATCTCGACCGGTGTCTTCGGCTACCCCGTCGAAGAAGCTGCTGAGGTCGCACTACGCACGGTGACTGAAGAAG
>JALZFJ010000117.1 GCA_030867425.1 Actinomycetota bacterium
TCCTGGAAGATCTCCCTGACCTGCTCGGTCCTAAGCTCGCCCCGCGCCTCGTGGACGAGGCCGAAGTCGTGGATGTAGACCGGCTGCGAGGCGGCGGGCTCTATCTCGTACGGGCGCTGGCTGGCGACTTGTACGCCCATGTCTTCCAGCAGGGGCAGGACCTGGGACAGTGAGATCGGGGTCCTTGCTCGGTACAGCCTGAAGCGCAGGAAGTTATCGGGCGCTTCGAGCGGGTGGTAGAGACTCATCTCCAGGTCGTCCTCGGAGGCGAGGTCCTCGATCCTCTGGACGTCGGTCACGGCCGTGCGGGCGAGGTAGTCGTCGCGGTAGCCGGGCGGGAACGCCTCGCGATATTTGTGGAAGAGCTCGGTCCCCCGTTCCTCCCCGCACTGCTCGATCAGGGCGTTGTACAGGTCGTCAGTCCACGAGCGGGTCGTCTCGGCGAGACGAGCCTCGATCTCGTCCACGTCGTAGTCGGGGACGTCGCCTGGCGGGGTGTAGACGATGAAGTGGAGGCGCGCGAGTACGGACTCGGAGAGTCGGACGTCGAACTCGACGCTCTTGCCGCCCAGTGACGCCCGCAAGATGTCCTGCATGCGCTCCCGAACATCCGTGTTGTAGCGCTCGCGCGGCACGAACACGAGGCACGAGAAAAAGCGCCCGTAAGTGTCGCGTCGCACGAAGAGCCGGACGCGCTGGCGTTCTTGGAGGTGCAGGATCCCGATCGCGGTATCGAACAGCTCTTCTTTGGGGATCTGGAACAGCTCGTCGCGCGGGTAGATCTCGAGGATCTCGACTAGATCTTTCTCGTTGTGGCTTCCCTCCGGGAAAGCCGCACGGTTCAGGACATACCTCACCTTGCAGCGGACGAGCGGGATCTCCAGCGTGCTCGCGCTGTAGGCGGAGAAGGTGTACAGGCCCAGGAAACGCCGCTCCCCGATGACTTCACCGGAAGAGTCGAACTTCTTGACGCCAACGTAGTCCAGGTATGATGGCCGGTGGACCGTGGCGCGCGAGTTGGCTTTGGTGAGGTTGAGGAGGTGGGGATCTCGGGCTAGCCTTCGTACCTCGGGGGGCAACTGCGCGAAGCTGTGCGAGATAGGCTGCGAGCCGGTTTGCCGCAGGATGCCAAGCCCGGACTCCGGCAGGGAACGGAGGACGTCTTCCCCGTTCTCCTCCAGCAGGTCGTACTCGCGGTAACCCAGGAAGGTGAAGTTATCGTCGTCTAGCCATTCGAGAAAGGCCTTGGCTTCGGCAAGTTCCTCTCCATCGACCGGCGGCGGGTCCTCTTCGAGCCCGGAGACGATACCGTGGACCCTCTCGCGCATCTTCGGCCAGTCTTCGACGGCCGCGCGCACGTCCCCGAGGACGTCACGGAGGCAGTCGCGAAGTCCTTCCAATGCCTCCGGTTCGGTCTGCCGGTCCACCTGCACTTGTATGAACGATTCGGCGATAGCGCCTTCGTCGGCGGAGTCGGGGGGAAAGACTTCGACCAGTCGGCCCTCATCGTCGCGCCTGACCTTCATGATGGGGTGGAGCATGAGGTGGATCGCGTAACCCCGGCGGTTAATCTCCATTCTCGTCGAATCCACGAGGAAGGGCATGTCGTCGCTGACTATCTCGACTACGGTGTGGGTCGACTGCCAGCCGTGCTCCTCGAACCGCGGGTTGTAAACGCGGATCTTGGCCGTGCCGGGCGTTCGTTGGTGGGCAAGGTTCCAGTGGGCCACGGCCGCCCCGTACAGGTCGATGGGCGAGCGACCGGCCAGGTCCTCTGGGGCAACCCAGCCGTAGTACTGGCGCACGAACTCTTCGACCTGCGGCGCTTGCTCCTCGGGCAGCTGCTCCCGAACACGGTCAACGACCTTCTCGAGAAGTTCGTCCTTTACCAACATCGACATACTCCCGGCCGGATTCCTTTCCGAAAACCATTGTAGACCAACCCGACGCGCGGGTCGGTTACTTCGCAGTGGTCGAACCAACGCTTCGGATAGTGTTTGAGGGTCCGCCGTGCTTACTGTACATTTCTTAAGACGGGGACCTAAGGTAGTGGAGGACTTCATGGACTTCGAGCTCGGCAAGGAGCAGAGGGAGATTAAAGAACGGGCGGCGGAGTTCGCCGACCGGGAGGTGGCGCCCTACGCGGCGAAATGGGACCGGGAGGCGCGCTTCCCGGCGCAGACGTTCGAGAAGCTTTCCCAGGCCGGGTTCATGGGGCTTTGCGTGCCGGAGGAGTATGGTGGGGCCGGGGCGGACTTTCTGTCCTACGTGTTGCTTCTCGAGGAGATCAGCCGTGCCGACGCGGGCGTGGGGGCGACGCTCGCGGTGCACACGAGCGCGGGTACGCTCCCTCTCCTGATCTACGGGGACGAGGAGCAGAAGTCGCGGTGGGTGCCGGACCTTGCTCGCGGGGCCAGGATCGGGTGCTTTGCCCTGACTGAGCCCTCGACCGGCTCGGACACCGCCGCGATAGAGGCGCGGGCCGAGAGGATGAATGGAGGCTACCGGCTAACCGGGCACAAGCAGTGGGTCACGAACGGCCGAGCCGCAGGCGCGATGGTCGTCTTCGCCCGCGCACCCGAGGGGGTTACGGCGTTCGTGGTGAGGATGAGCGAGCCCGGGATCTCCTTCGGCAAGCACGCCGAGAAGATGGGCGTCCTCTCGGCCACGACGGACGACGTGCTCCTGGAGGACGTCTTCGTACCAGAAGAGGACCGGCTCAGCGAGGAGGGCAAGGGGCTCCGTGTAGCGTTGGGGACGCTGGACGGCGGGAGGATCGGCATAGCCGCCCAGGCCCTGGGAATCGCGGAGGCGGCCTTCCGGTACGCGACGCGGTACGCCGCCAAACGGACCACCTTCGGCAAGCCCATAGCCGAGCACCAGGCTATAGCGTTCAAACTGGCGGACATGCAGACTAAGATCCGGGCTGCCCGGCTCCTCGTGTACGAAGCTGCCTGGATGAAGGACCGGGGGATGCCTCACGGCGAGGCGGGAGCGCGGGCGAAGCTCTTCGCCTCGGTGGTGGCGAACGAGATCACTTACGAGGCGGTCCAGGTACTGGGCGGCCAGGGATACATGAAGGACCATCCCGTGGAGCGATACTACCGGGACGCGCGGGTGACGGAGATCTACGAAGGGACGAGCGAGATTCAGCGCCTCGTCGTCTCCCGCGGCGTCCTGCGAGAACTCGCGGAGGATCCGGGCGGGGTACATGCCTCCCGGCCGGTGGTCGGTTAGCCGTTTCGCCACGGAAACGTCCGAACTAGCGTAGAATTTGCAGGGAGGGGACGTGTTCAAGAGAGGAGGCGGCTGTGTCCGAGTACGTGCAGTTCGCGGGGGCAATGGTCCTGTTTATAGCGATCCTGATCGGCTCTTACTGGTTCGTGTTGTACTCCCCGGGCTCGCCGAGTCGGCGCCAGAGAGAGCGCGAGGCCGACTGAGGGTCGTTCTTCGAGGTATTGGGGCGTAGGGCTTTGCAGGTATCAGCGAGGGCGGATTACGCGCTTAGGGCCGCGGCGGAGCTCGCGCGGGCGGCGGCCGAAGGGACGGGGCCGCTCAAAGGCGAGCGTATCTCCGAGGAGCAGGGCATCCCGAAGAAGTTCATGGAGAACATCCTGCTCGACCTGAAGCACTCCGGGATCGTGCGCACCCAAAGGGGCGCCGCGGGCGGCTACTGGCTCGCCCAACCGCCGGCGGAGGTCTCGCTGGCGCGGGTCATACGGGCCGTCGAAGGACCTTTGGCCAACGTCCGGGGCGAGTGGCCGGAGGCCGTCGAATACGGTGGCGCCGCCAAGCCGCTCACCGAGGTCTGGATCGCCGTCCGAGCGAACCTGCGCGCCGTCCTCGAGACCGTAACCCTGGCCGATCTCGTCGAGGGCTTGCTCCCCACCCCCGTCGAAGAACTCACCCGCGACCCCGACGCCTGGGTCCATCACTGAGTCCGGTCTGACGACTTCGCGTTCTCGCCTGTGGCCGATCCAAGCCGTCGTCCTTGACTGTTTGTGTAACTA
>JALZFJ010000125.1 GCA_030867425.1 Actinomycetota bacterium
GAAGTCACCACCGTAATCGCTGAAGTCACCACCGTAATCCCCAGAGTCACTGCCGTAATCGCCGGAGTCGTCCTCAGCGCCGGCGGTTTCTTCGTCCCCCGACTGCTCGCCCTCGTCGCCCTCGTCGCCCTCGTCGAAGCCTTCCATCGAGCCGAGGAACTGCTGGGCGATCATGCTACCGACGAAACCCGCCGCCAAGCTGGCAAAGATCGTGCCGCCCATGCCACCCATCATGCCGCCCATACCGGGTCCCCTGCCCGTGTTGCCGAAGGTCCGCTCCAGCGTCCCCGGACGACGCATCTCGGCCCGCGTCGCGAGCCGGGCCAAGCTCTTGGGATCGTCACGACCCCCGGCCAACGCCGACCTTTCTTCCTCCGGCGTCTCCGCCGCCAACTCACGTAGCGCCTGTGCCCGCTGGTCCGGAGTCAGCTTGGCGAACGCCTCTTCGTGGGCCTGCTCGATCGTCTCGGGCGGAGCTGTCTTGAGCATGTAGCGGTAGCGTCGCAGCGCCTGTTCGTCGGCGTCCGGTGGCTGATGCTGCTCTCTGTCGCCGCGACCATGGTGGGTTGACGTCGTCGACTGCTCCCGAGGTTCCTCTTCGCGTCCGAAAAGCCGCTGAAAAAAGCGCATGATCTCTCCCTTTGCTCGGCTCGGGCCGACGGTATGCCGACTACCTGCCGCGCGAGTTCTTCGAAGAGTATACCGCCGATGCGTTCGACACAGGATATCTTCCCGGCTACTTATTAGCGGGCCGGGGCTACTTATTGGGGCTCCTGCCCTTTTTGTCGCTGCGCCCGGTCCTATCGTCTAAGCACCCCCGGACCTGGACCACTGCCAACTTCCACATAATACTTGGCGGACCCCCTTACCCGGTCGCATCCCCCTATAGGACCGGGGCAATGCGGGTTTTCCGAGTCTCCGTCTACTGGGCGAGTTGGTAACGTCAAGAAAGATTCCGAGGTGGGGTTGGCGGGGTGAAGATAGCTGTGCGCTCCGATCTCTCCATGTAGGTTCCAATCCAAGAAATTTCCTGCTCTACGCTTCAGTGCTTTGCTGAATGAAGGAACTCCTGAGATGAAGCTGGCATTGGCTTAATTGAGGGCGTCCTCGCGCTTTACCTCGGCGACGACGGAGGGGTCGAATAAGAGCAAAACTACCGGCGACGCCGAACGGCTGGCCTATAGGAGAATATGTAGGCTGAGCGCTCAAAGGGCTTCTAGCGAAAGCTGTTCGGGTCTAGAGGCAAGGGGAACAGCCCTTATTGGTTTCGGTGCCTTAGGTCATGGTCAAAGTGTTGCCTAACGCAAGGCATGGTGGGCGAGCCACCCCTCCTACTGGGCCGCCACGAACCCGCGAAACACTGCTACCAGCAGAGCCAGCGCTGCCAGCAGACCGCCGATCCAGTAGGGTGCCGGCACGCCGAGGTAGTCGAAGGCGATGCCAGCGATCAACGGCCCAAGAATCAAGGTCAGGCTGAGGATAGCCTGCTGGCCGCCCATAACTTTGCCCTGATCGCGTCCCGAGACGCGACGCGAGATCAGGGCCGTCAAGGAAGGGATGGTGATGCCGAAGCCCACCGCCAGTATTCCCACGACCGGGTAGAGCATCCAGCCGAAGGGAACGAACGCCATCATACCGAGGTTGAGCGCGACCAGTGAGAGTCCACCGAGCAGGAGCCGTTCCTCGCCGAAGTACGACTGCAGCCTCCCGAGCAGCACGCCCTGTGTGAGCACAGCGCACAAGCCCACGAAGGCGAAGAAGAAGGAGTTGCCGGCCGGGTCCCACCCGAAGCGTACGTTGCTGAAGAGCGGAAAGTTGGTCAAGAGCCCCGCGAAGGATAGGTTCAGCAAGGCGACCACGAGCAGCAGTGCCCGTATGCGGCTCATCCTCAGCACACCACGCAGCTGTGAGACCGGGTTGAGGCGGAGAATCGGGGTCGGCACCCGGCGCTCGGTCGGGAGAGATTCCGGCAGGACAAAGAAGCCTAGTGACATGTTGCCTAATCCCAACGCAGAAGCAGCGAAGGCTGGGGCGTTAAGAGAGAGGATGCTCAGGAGTCCGCCCAAGACGGGACCAGTTATCAAGCCGAGACCGAAGGCGGCTCCGATCAAGCCTAATCGGTGAGCGCGCCGCTCGGGCGAGGTACTGTCGGCGATGTAGGCTTGGGCGACCGCCAAGGTACCGGCGGCGGCGCCGGCCAGAGCGACGGCGGCGACCGTTAAAGGTAATGTGTTCGCCATCCCGAGCAGCAGGTAGGCAAGCGACGTGCCAAACAAGCAGAGCAAGAGCACTGGACGGCG
>JALZFJ010000155.1 GCA_030867425.1 Actinomycetota bacterium
GCTGATCTCTGCCGCAGCCGGCTACGGTGCGGGGATCTTGATCAACCGTGCCGGAGGCCGCAACGGCGGACCTTTGGCAATTGTCGTCTCCGTAGTCGCCACGGCCGTGCCGTTCTTGGTGTACCTCGAGCCGGACATCTTCGCGGGCACTGTGGGCGTGTTTGGGATCATCCCACTGGTGTTCGCTGCCGTCGCCGCCGGCTTGGCGAACCGTCGGCTGTAACCGTGCAAGATCAACGCAGTAGTGTATCGAGTCCCTCGGAGGCCGCGACTCACGCTTTGATCTCCTTCCTACTCCACGAGCTAGCTCGTATGACCGTCTCTGGGTAAAATAAGAAGAGAATAAGAGCCACGTGGACCCAGGTGAACATTTCGCCTTCCAGCCCACCGAAACGTCACGGACCTCTCCTGTCTCCAAACTCGACCACGCGCGCCCGAATCGTTGAGATATACCGCCTCTCTAAACTAGCCTAAACCTTGGGAGCCGTGCACGCTCGGCGAGATCGAGGAAAACCGATTTCGCATACAACAGCCGCAAACGCTACTGTCGGTAAACGCCGAACAGGCAACTTAACTTACAGATAAAACCGAACTTAACCCGCAGGTAAAATTAGACCTTAGAATGAGGTTAAGCTCTAAAAAATACTTTCAGAAAGCCTAGCGTAGCTTCAAGAGCCGTGCTAGGGTTGGTAAGCATGAGAGAGGATATGGAGTACATCGGCGGAGTGTTGGACGAGTTGGAGGCGATCGTACAGGACGCCTCCAGGGTACCGATGCGCAGGGGGCGGGCCGTGGTTGACCGGGCTGACCTGCTCGTAATGTTGGACGAACTCCGGGAGTCTCTGCCCGGCGAGTTGTCGGAGGCCGAAGCGATTCGCAGGGAGTGCGCCGCGGTGGTAGCGGCCGCCGAGGAAGAGGCGCACAGGATAGTCGAGGATGCGCACGAGCGGGCCGAGGCGAGGGTCTTGGACACGGAGCTATACCGGCGTTCGCAGCGGCGGGCTGACGAGACTGTGGAACGGGCTGAGCGGTACGCTCGGGAGATACGGGGGGGCTCCGAGGTGTATCAAGATCGAGTGCTGGGCCAGCTAGAGAGCTGGTTCCAGGATTCGATCGTCTCGGTCGGGGAGTCCAGGCAGGAGTTGAGCGGGGCTCCCGTACGCCGGTCGCCTATGCCCTCCGCCGAAGCCCCGCCGTCCTCCGAAGCGGACGGCCAAGGTTGGCGGGCCAGCTCGGCCTAGAGGTTCCGACCCTTTCCGGCAGTTCTCTGAACCTTGCGGAAGTTTCTAAAGTTGCTCCTTGACTATCCCCCGGCGCGCAGTTTGGGCCCCGAGACCCGGCGGCGAGCAAGACCATTGCGTATAAGGCACGGTTGATACCGGAGAAATCTGTCTCGCTTTGGTCCGACGTTTTCGACCGGGCGGGTTTGTTGGGCCGCTTCGCAGCTCTTTGTAGTTTGCAGCATTCTACGAGCAATTCTCTCCCTCGAGATGGTGAATACGGCTGTGGCGTTACTACACAAGCCGGACGTCATCCGCGAGAAAAGGGCTTCGGCCAGGGTATGTGTCCTAACTTTACCTGCTCATTCTCGATAACCTCGGCGACGCAGCGTGCCAAGCGGGGCGAGAGTAGATTATTGGAACGAAAGAGATATTGGAGGACACCTAGGGCAGGTTAAGGAGCCGCGGACTTCTTTTCCTGCGCTATCGGTTGGGAGATTCTGGGGAGGACATTGTGGAGCGCAGGGCTTCCAGGCGAAAGTTCAACTCGTCGAGGTCTGCGTTCAGCTTCGCGGCCGCGTCTTGGGCGGCGCCACCGCCCTCTAGGGAGATGCGCACGACCCGCGCTCGGAGGGTCAGGAGCTTCTCGAAGGCGTCGGAGATCTCCGCGTCCGCGGCGCGCACTTCGTTCTCCAGCCCCGCAAAGTCGGCGTTGCTCTGGCCTTCGCGACGTTCCAGGCTGCCGGAGAATTTGAGCTCCTGGATCGCCTCGGACGCTCTCTCGCGCTTCTGTGCGACATCCACGAGCCTCTCGGCTATGCGATGAAGCTTCGGGACCGCATCGTGCAACACTGCTTTCGCGACGGCACCTGACTCCTCGATAGCGATCAAGGTTCGTCGGCGAACCTCGAGCGCCGCCTCGACCTTTTGGCGAGTCTCTCCGCGCGGTAGCCAGCGAGCGCGACGCTCGGGGGAGATAGCTTCCTGCTCGAGACGCGCCCCCGATCGGCTCCCACGCCCTTCGAGGACCCTGCTCCGGAAAAGTGGGTCGCGGGCGGCCAGGACGATGAGGGCCGCGTAGGTCGCCAGAGTGAGGGGGACGATCCACCATTCCAGGGACGTCGCGAAGGAGACGGCCCCGATCGCGACCACGAGCAAACCCCACGGGCGCAAGAAGGCGGCTCGCAATACCCGCCGCCGTGCCTCGGGCGAAAGCTGCTCCTCGGATCCGCCGGGAAGATCAGGGCGTTGCATCTTGCGTCCGCTCGCTTTCTGGCTCGTTTTGGAGGAGGGTAAGGCGCACCCGGTCGCCCACCTCTAGTGCGAGGGCTCGGGAGGCGTTGCCCTGGTTTACGGAGAGACTCAAGCGCCGGTGAGAGTCCGGGACGAGCACGAGGTCCCCGACCTTCGAGTGTCCAAAGGTCTCGACGTAGCGGACTGGTATGTCGTCGTCTACGTCGGCTTCTACCTTTAGCAGTGCGCCGAACCCGAAAGTGGTCTCTTCTGCCGCTACCGAGAGCCGGGCGTTGCCGTAACGGTCCACGCCTACGATAGTGGCCGCGATTGTATTCGTGTCTTCTTTCTCCATGCTAAGCACTTCCACGTGCGCGAGCGAGGCGGGATCCACCGCCTCCCCGAGCCGCTCCATCTCGAGGCCCGACGCCAGGTGCGCTGCCACGGGGGCGAAGACATCGCGGCCGTGGAAGGTGCCCGAGACGGGGTGGATATGGTAGTCAGCGTTCGTCAGCGAAACGGCGCCCGCGATGCCTCCCAAAGCCTCGGCTGCGGGCACTAGCAGGCCGTTGTCTGGACCGACGAGAAAGGCCCCACTCGCGCTCGAGAGGGCCAGCGCACGCCTCTCCGTGCCGACACCGGGATCGACGATGGCTAGATAGACTGTGTTATCGGGCATGTAGCGCGTGGCGTGCTCCAGGATCTCCGCTCCCGCTTCGACCCCGAAGCCGGGCACATCATGCGTGAGGTCTACTACGGCCGTGCCCGGCGAGATCCAGAGCATCACCCCCTTGCACAGTCCGACGAAGTCGTCGACCAAGCCGTAGTCCGAGAGAAAGCAGATGGGTCGCGTGTCGCTCACATCTCCCAGTATAGAACGTGTCCTCGTAGCGCCGAGCAGGACCGACGGTTGGTCTGGGTATCATCCATCCCTACTCGAGCGAGAAACACCACCCAAACAAACCGACGAAGCTCAAAGAACACGCAGAGCAAAGCCGACCCTGCACCATGGCAGTCACGCTCAACGGTCGCTACCTTCCTGCAGATCGCAAACCCCCGTAACCCCAGCTTGCTGGGACCAAACTGCAAACGAATGTATCTCAAGCTTAAACTTATCTTACCCTTAACTTACAGGTTATGTTATTTTCGTTGCACAATATTAGTTTGGTTTAAGCTCAACATCTGGTGTCAGGAAGTTTGAGTGAGGCGTGATATCGTGGATGATTTTCTTGGAGAAGGATTATTTGGCTTAGGTAAAGGGATTTATGAGGGGTTGCGCTGTTCTGAGAGGGGTGCTAGCTTTCTGGGCGGCAGGTGCCGTGAGCCTGAGGCTCGGTTTGAAGCCTGGGTTTAGGCACGGGACTTGCTGGGGCCTCACCTCTTTGGAGGGGGGCGGTGAGGTCCCTGGAGCGGGGCCTTTGGGGGGAGGGTCCTGTCGTTCTTGGGGGCGTTACCGTATATGTAGCGGGCGCCCCCGGATTCTCTAGCCGGCAGCTGTCGACAAAGGATCGAGAAAGGGGTTCGCTACACGTCACCCGTACACAAACCTGTTGTGCCCGGTAGTCGCTGTCTCCGAGTGCCCGTTAGCCGTTGCACCGTGCAAAAAGCCATGAACTCCGCCGGTGAAGTAGCTGACGTCCGAGTGCTGACCGCGGACCGCTAATAGAAGATGGGACCGGAGGTGCTGGCGTAGGCAGTGAGCCAGTGGAGGTCTTCTTCGGTGAACTGTTCGGTGGAGTTACGCGTGGCGTAGACGACGCCCACCGGCCGGTTCCCGTCGAGGATCGGGACCGCCAAGGAGCTCGTCCAGCGGGTGTTGGTGCGGGCTTGTGGGAGGCGCCTGGGGCCGGTCACCACCAGGGTGGGCTGAGAGGTGCGCAGCACGAGCTCTACGGCGCTCTTGTCGTCGGTCGTGAGGAGGCGTGGCGGTGTGTCGCCGGTCCCGGCAGATGCCCGTGCGATAGGGGAGAGATCCTCGGCTCTTATCAGGCCAACCCAGTCTGCTTTGAGCTCCTTGCGCGTCTCTTCGGCGATCTTTTCCGGTGGGGACGCGGGGTCGAGGCTTTCCGGTGTGGGGGGACGGAAGACGAGGCGGGAGCTCAGGATGAAGTTCGAGCTCGTCCCGGCGACTATCCCCAAGAAGGCGGCGATCGCATAGTAGGGAAAGTCGGAGCTGACGTACGTGATCAGGGGGTAGTAAACCGCGAAGTTCGCCCCCAGGGCCACTATTGCCACCGGGTAAGCGAGCGCCCCGCGCAAGAGGAAGTGGATCCGGCTGGAGTGCCGGATGTCGCGCCAGGTAAAGGCATTGTTTAGCAGGAAGTTGCTCAGGATGCTCACGGCCACGGCCGCCATCCAGGCCACGGTCGGGTTGGCGCCGAAGTACTCGACTAGGGCTATCAGGGTGAGCAGGTTCACCAGTACCCCCGAGGCTCCCACGAGGGCGAACTTCCAGAATCGCCCCGCCGAGGGGACGTACCAGAAGAGGCTGGCTATATGCGCCAGGTAACTCAAGCCCTGACCGTAGGTAGCCTTCGAAACCCCGGCGGTGCGCGCCCGGAAGTTTAGCGGCACCTCGGCCACCTCTAGCTCCGGGGCGCAGACCAAGACCTCAAGGAGGATTTTGAACCCGGTGGGCCTGAACTGGATACCCGAGATGGCCGAGTTCTTGATGAGGAAGAAGCCGGTTAACGGGTCGGTGGTCTTTCTCGCCTCCTTGAAGACTATCTGGGACAGGTACTTGCTGCCGACGGAGACTGCCTTACGCGCCAGTCCCGGGAGGCCGGCGTAGCTGCCACCCCGAGCGTAGCGGCTTGCCACCACGACGTCCGCCCCCGAGGCTTTGGCCTCTTCCAGCATCTCGCGCACCTTCTCGGGTGGGTGTTGGAGGTCGGCGTCCATTACGCAGGTGTACTCGCTCTCGTTTGCGACCGCGTCCATGCCCGTCATCACGGCCGTCGAGAGACCGCCGCCCTGCTCGTTCTGCTCACGGTGGATCAATAAGATTCGGCCATCCTCCTCGCTTAAAGCCCGGATCACTTCCGGCGTCCCATCGCTCGAGTCGTCCACGAAGACGACCCGGTAGTCCACCCCCGATAGGGCGGCCTTGAGCTCCCGCACCAGGCGGGGGAGGTTGCTGACCTCGTTGCGCGTGGGAATGACCAGCGTCAGGAGGGACCTCTCTATAGCGGCCCTGCTTTTGTTGGCCTGCTCGCCCGCCAGGATCTGCTCTTCCGGCCTCATAGCGGGATTAGGCTAGCATAAGCGGCAAGGTGCTGGTAACCCCGGGTAAACTTACCATGACAAGCAGAGAGCCAAGGAGGAGAGATGGCTAACGAAGAACGGGCGCACGTTTTCGTCTCGGGCCACGTACAGGGCGTCTTCTTCCGTGACTCCGCGCGAGAGCAGGCCGAGGAGCTAGGCGTGAGCGGTTGGGTCCGTAATACCGAAGACGGACGGGTCGAGGCGGTCTTCGAGGGCGAGTCAGAAGCAGTGCGCCAGATGATCGACTGGTGCGAGAGCGGCCCGTCGAGCGCGGACGTCGATAACGTCTCCGTGGAAGAGGAAACGCCGGAAGGCCTCTCCGGCTTCGAGGCCCGGTGAGCGAAGCGCCAGCGAACGGCGTACCTGACGATCTCAGCCGCCTCCTCGAGGAGTCAGGGGCGGAGATCCGCTTCAGCCGGCCCATAGACTACGGTGCTCAGTACCGCGTAACTCGCGGCCCGGAGACCGCAGTGCTGAACGTCTACACTTCGGGGAAAATATCTACCGGAGGTAGACCTTCAACCTTGCTGGACCTGCTCGAGAGTTGGCGGATCTCCCGGACGAGCACCGGGTCGGAGCGCGGTACTGCGAGTCTGACTAAGTCGGATGGGACACCGCGAGTGGGCGCGGACGAGGCCGGTAAGGGGGACTACTTCGGGCCGCTGGTGGTCGCGGGCGTGCGAGCCTTGGGCGAGCAAGCGGCCCCAAAGCTGCGCGAGATCGGGGCGAGAGACTCCAAGACCCTCAGCGTCATTGGGGCTACAAACCTCGCCCGACGCATCCTAGAGGCGGTGGGCCCGGGAAACGCGCGTGTCGTCGTCCTTCGTCCTCGGGACTACGAGGCGCGCAGGAGGGCCGCTGGCAATAACGTCAACAAGCTTCTAGCTGAAGTCAACGTACAAATATTCGACGAGCTCAAGGCCGGAGTCGAACTTTTCGTGGTGGATGAGTTCGCGAAGGCGGCTCGTTCGTACATCGAGCCGTACATGCCGCCGGGAGTGCGGCTCGTGGTAAGGCCGAGGGCAGAAGACGACGTAGCGGTCGCGGCGGCTTCCGTTTTGGCGCGGGCGCGGTATCTGGAGGAGATGGACGCCTTCTCCGAAGAGGTGGGGTTCGAGCTTCCCCGGGGGGCGACGCACGTCTTCGAGGCCGCCCGGCGCGTAGTCGAGGAGTGGGGGTTCGAGGGGCTTCAGGAGGTGGCGAAGGTGCATTTCGGTACGACGGCTCAAGTGTTCGAGGACTTGGAGGACGGCGGATGAGGAGGGGCTTTTGATAGATCTTCGCAGCGACACCGTGACCCGGCCGACGCAGGCGATGCGCCGAGCGATAGCCGAGGCCGAGGTCGGGGACGACGTCTTCGGGGAGGATCCGACGGTAGGCAGACTGGAAGAGTACGTGGCGGAGCTCCTCGGCAAAGAGATGGCCCTCTACTGTCCTTCGGGGACGATGACGAACCAGATCGGGGTACACGTCGCGACCAAGCGCGGCGACGAGGTGGTGCTGCACGAAGCCGCCCACATCTTCAACTACGAGGCCGGGGCGCCTGCCTTCCTCTCCGGCGTCCAGGTGCGGCCCGTCCCCGGCGAGGGCGGAATCATAGCGCCCGAGGCTCTAAGGGCCGCCGTCCGCCCCGAGAACGTCCACTTCCCGCGCCCGAAGCTACTGTGCCTTGAGAACACCCACAACGTCGCTGGGGGCAGGATCTTCCCTTTAGAGGAGTTCGCCACTGTCGCGGCCGAGGCGAGAGAGCTGGGGCTCAAGGTCCACCTCGACGGGGCCCGGCTCTTCAACGCGCAAGTCGCGACCGGCATCCTGGCTCGCGAGTGGTGCGAGCACGCCGACACCGTCTCCGTTTGCTCCTCGAAGGGCCTCGGCGCCCCTGTGGGGTCCTTGCTGGCGGGGGACGAGGAGGTCATCCGGGAAGCCAGGCGCGCCCGCAAGGCTTTCGGTGGCGGGATGCGCCAGGCCGGCGTCATCGCCGTCGCTTCCCTCTACGCCTTCGAGCACCACGTCGAGAGGCTCGCCGAGGACCACGAGCGAGCGCGGAGGTTAGCCCAGGGCCTGGTCGAAGCCGGTTACGATGTCGAGATGCCTGAGACCAACATCGTGTTTGTCGATGTCGGAGAGGCGGGAGGATTCCTCGCAGCGTTGGCTGGAAAAGGAGTACTCGCTACCCCTCGCAGCGAGAGCACTGTACGCTTCGTCACCCATCTCGACGTCGGTGACGAAGAGATAGATGCCGCCATCGAGGCTGCAGCAGATCTCTTTGCCTACCCGCTCGAACGTTGACGCCAGCCGCCATCGAGGTTCGCCTCACAGCCCCTGAAGATTTGGACGAGCCTCTCTCCCTCCTCGAAGAGTTTGTGAGAGATGGCGAGCCCGTGCCTCCTTCGTTCGTCGGGCAACTCGCACGGGCCGTCAAGAGAGGAGACCTGGAGG
>JALZFJ010000158.1 GCA_030867425.1 Actinomycetota bacterium
TGCGTCTAGGTCCGCCTCGCCTTCCAGTGCCTCGAAGAAACGGCGGATTAATGCCTTATTCTGTTCCGCCGACATATAGAAGAAGTTCCTCCTTGCCAACTCCTCGCCTTTCTCCAATGGACGGCACCATGGATGATGCCATCTGGGATCTCCCGGTGCACCTATAGAAGAACAGGCGCTAGCCAGGGTCAAGGGGCGCCTCTATTCACCCAATTGCCGACAAGACGCGTTCTCGGAAACCCATATACAGCTTTGCGGAGCCCTATGCATTAGGACCGGGGCGCTGCGGTTTCTCTTTGCATCGGACGGGTAGGATGGCTATGCTGCCATCTGCTTTGGGCCCGGAGATTGCCCTTCACCTCCCCGTGAACTTTCTCCGGCCTTTTTCGTGCTCTACCCCGGCCCTATTACCGGGGCTGCGGGCAAGGCGAAGGCCCTCCGGGGAACTGCAGGAAGGTAATAAGCAGTTCGGAGGGCCTAACTGGTCAGCCTGGCTGGAGTCCCCTGGAGGTTAGACCCCGGCCACGCCCCGTAAGTACTCTTCGTCCTATCCTGCTCGGGTGGGCCATAAACAAGAAGGCCGTAGGCCCGATAAGGGACCCCGGAGGGCCTTCCTTATTCACCTAATTGCCGACAAGGAGTGTTCTCGGAAGTCGGGTGGAGCAACGAAGTCGTCATGTGGAGTGGTCGGCACCCAGTTTTAGTAAAATCACAAGGCGTGGATCTCCCTCCGCATCCAAGGCCAAGGTGAAGCTCGCCGCGGTCCTCAGCACCGTTCTGGGACTCGGTTTCGGTCTGCCGTGCGCCTACGGGATCCGGTACCTCTCGACGAGAGGTGAGGTCTGGACGTTCCTCGGGTTTCCGACGTACGGCGGGGGGCCATTTGAGAGAATCGGCATACGAACCACTGTTCCGCTGCTCGTCGCGTTCTTGGTACGTTCTTGGTAGTCTGTGCGCTGGAGGTGGTGGCGGGAGGGCTTCTGTGGCGCGGCCAGCGCGCCGGAGCGAGACTCGCGGTAGCTCTTCTTCCATTCGAATTCGCTTTCTGGATTGGATTTGCCTTGCCTTTTGGGCCACCGCTAGGCCTTGCACGATCGATCCTGGTGATAAAGAAGTAGTCCTCCTTCGCTCGGGCCTATAACTGAACTGATCGGGCATGTCGCTGCAGCCAACAAAGGTCTATTCACCAAGTTGCCGACCTGGCGGGTTCTCGGAAGCCCCTATTCACTCTCTCGGCTGCTTATGCGTTAGGACCGGTGCTAAGGGCAGATTCCTCGCCCGAGAAGAGATTTTGACCAGACTTCTTGCTGTACGTTTGGATGGATATTCACTCCTAGAGCCTACGCCTCGAGCTTCGCTATTGCAGCATAGGCAAGGTAGCAGGGTGCCGACAACACCCTTACTCGGCGAGTTGGTAAGGTCAAGAAAGCTTTCCGAGGTGTAGTAGTTAGCGTGGTGAGGATACCTGTGCGCTCTGATCTCTCGGTGCACGACTCGATCTACAAAAAGGTTTGAGATCGAGTTCCAGCGCCCTGCTGAACGACGGCGCGCAGGAGGAGGTGCGCTTCGAGCGGGTAGCGGTGGGCCTGTACCTAAGACGAGCGGACTTCCGAGAAGCCACCTTGTCAGCAACTCGGTGAATAAGCAAGGGCCGGGCTCCTCTAGCGGGGCTTCGGCCTTTTGTTTATGGATCGCCTAATCAGGGTAGGACGTAAGTATTCCTGTGGCGGGGGCCGGAGTCCTTTCCCAATGGGGCTCCGGCCTTTTACGAGCCTGGGGAGGAGGAAAGCGATGAACCAGGTGATATCTCTTCTGATAGGCGCTATCGTCATCATCGTGTTGGTCTACGTCTTACTCACCCCTCCTCGGAGTTCGGATAGGGTTGGGGCGTAAGCGAATCCCGCTAGGAGAAATCGGGAGAAGAGATCCGCGCTATAGAAGGGAGAAGGCTACTTTGATGGATAGACCCTGGTTCGATCAAGATACGGGCACCCTGCTGCTCGACGAATACGTCCTCGAGAGGGACTCGTACCGAAGAATCGTCGAAGATGAAGTTATAACCGACGCCGAGCTCGTCGAACAAACCCAAAGGGTGGCTTCGCTCCTACAACGTCTAGAAGAGGTACTTTCACCGGAGGCCAAGTCCCTTGCCACCGAGGCGTTGTGCGAGTTGGCCGTGCTCAACGCCCTGCAGGTGAAGCGCCTGCAAGCCGCTTCCGTGATCCCGCAGTAAAGGAGGCCTTAACTCAAGACGCTGGCTAGAAGATGCTGGTAGAGGAAGGCACGGACACGTACCTTCGTAAGTAAGGAGGCACTTGAGATGGGGACTTTCAATTCTTCGCACACCGTTCCCTACACTGTTGAGGATCTCTCTCCCGTCGCTCAGGACGTGATGCGTCACTTTGAACAGCAAGACTTCGAGGTGACCGAAACGCACATTCCAACTGGAGGGGTGCAGGTCAGTATCCGCAGGGGAGGCACCTTCAAGGCCATCATAGGTTTGAAGACCGCCCTGAACATAAAGATAGAGCCGCAAGCAAACGGGACCAGGGTAGAAGCAGGCGTAGGGATCTTCGGTCAGCAAGCGATCCCGACGGCGATCACCTTGCTGGTTTTCTGGCCGGTAATAATCGCCCAGGTCTGGAACATGGCCCAAGAGGCCAAGTTGGACGAGGAGGCTTTGCGCGTTGCCGAAGAGAGCTTAAAAGCTCATTCGGAAGTAGCAACCGGCGCCACTGAGGAGTAACTGCCGCAGCATCATTCAAAAGATTATTCACCTAGTTGCCGACAAGGTAGTTTCTCGGAAGTTGCTGAGCTAGGTGCGCATCAGACAGCGCACCATCCCTACCATCAACTCCACGGCCCGATCTTTGCTCAATTCCTGCTGGCGTACCAGGGTGCGCCACGTCTGGAAGTCCAGGGCTAGGGCTATAGCCCCGAGTAGTGCCTCACGCCGCTCGCCGCTTGTCTCGAACGCATCGGTGAGGGCGTCCCGCATCGCCTCCCAGTACTGGTAGAAGGACACCATGCTCTCTTGGGCTATAGGATCTAGCGGTGCGTCTCGCAGTACGTTGGAGATCATCGCCTCGTTGCGAGAGTAGTAGGCGTAGACTTCAGAGAGCGCGACCTTAAGGCGCTCTTCGGCGTCTGCGACGTCGGCCCAGAAAGGGGGCTCTGGTAAGGGATTTTGCTCCATGTAGTGGCTCATGCAGGCTTGGTAGAGGTCCTTAAGCTTGGGGAAGTGAGCGTAGTAGGTGTGCCTCTGTACTCCAGCCTTCTCGGCGATGGCGCTCACGGTGGTCCGCGCCGGGCCCACGGACTGGTGCAACTCCACAGCGGCTTCGGTAATCCTTCTGTGGGTCTCTTTCTGGCGCTCTGCTCTGCGCTTCATCTCGTATTTTCGTGGCATAGGAAAATTATTACACGAAATTATTGCACAATTATGTGCATTTAACCTTGACAGCTTGTTCGTTGGCTGTCATTGTTCTATGCACACTATTGTGTAGTGAAAGGAGGAAGTCACGATGTCGTTCGCAGATGACCAAGCTAGGAAGGAGGCCCTGATCAACGCAGGAGAAGATGCCGCAAACCGCACCTTCGCACACGACCCGGGCGAAGGCGAGGCGTGGTGGTGGTTCGGGTTGCTGGCCACTATCAGGGCCACGGGCGAGCAGACCGGCGGGCGCTACACTCTGGTAGAGATACTCGCTCCTGACGGCTACGAGGGCGTGCCGCACGTCCATCACTTCGAGGATGAAGGCTTCTGCATCTTAGAAGGTGAGATGACCTTCTATGTAGGTGGGCAGACAATAAAGGCCGCTCCCGGCTCCTTTCTCTTTGGGCCCAAGGATGTTCCTCACGCCTTCACGGTGGACTCAGGGCCGGCGAGGCTGTTGTTCGTCCTTTCGCCTGCAGGTTTTGAGGGCTTAATCAGGGAAATGGGAGAGCCGGCAAAGTCGCTGAGCATTCCGCCCCAGCCGGAGGAGCCGCCCGACGAAGCTGAGATGGCGCGGTTGGCGGCTATCGGCGCTCGATATGGAGGGGAGATCCTCGGGGCCCTGGGGCCAGCGCCGACTTCTCAGTAGAAGCGCTTCGCCAGCAAGAGGAAGGGCCGGGGTCGCTAGGAGGACCCTGGCCCTTCTGTGTGCGCAGATCCGTGTTCACTAAGGTGCCGACAAAGCGGTGTGGTGTTACAAGTGGTGTCGGTTTTCAGGTGCTAGCTGGCAGCATTGGCGGGCTCGGGCCAGCCGAAGTTGAGGCCTTCACGGCGGATCCCTGCGGAACGCCAGGCAAACCCGACGCCAGCGGTGCAAATCCCGATCAGGAGTGCGGAGAACTCGATCCCACCGTCCTGGGTCTCCCCGGGACCGTCTCACGTATCGGCGGTGGGGATTATCCCGCCGCTTTTCTTAGCGTTAAGCGACCTCCCCAAAATCCTTGAACAAGGCTCAGTTCTGGGCTATGGAGCAGACGTATCGGCGCTTCCCCGGTGGCTCACGCTCGACCTGTCTCAGGGTATTGAGGAATGCCGGGCAGGAATAGGCTGCCTCTCAGGAGTACCGCGAGTAGTCCGGTCTCGCGCGCGGCGGCGAACGCTGCGGCCGCTCCCACGGAGTGAAGGAGATCGTGGTTTCCGAAGGTTCGCACGCTCACTTCATGCTAGCTCTACGATGCGCACGACCCCAGCGTCACCATCGACCTCGATTACCTGGCCGTCCCGGAGCAGTGCAGTCGCCTCGCCAGTTCCGACGACGGCTGGGATACAGTACTCACGGGCAACGACCGCGCAGTGGCACAGGACGCCTCCGGCATCGGTGACCACCGCCGAAGCGCTGGCAAAGAGTGGCGTCCACGCAGGAGCCGTCGTCTCCGTCACCAGCACGTCGCCTGGCTTGAGTTTGCCGGCCTCTGCGAGGGCACGCACCACCCGGGCCGGTCCCTGAACCTTGCCGGGCGATCCTGCGGCGCAGGTAGCCTAGGCAACATCTTTCTGCAGTATAGGTGGGCAGGGCAAAACTTGCATCTCCCCTCACCCCGGCCACTTCTTTTCCTGCTCGCCCATCCGCTCTGACATGTAGCGCATCCGATCGTGCCCGGTGATACCGGGATTGTAGCCCGACGGGCGCGCGGCCTACGATGGCCGAGCCACCGCTGAAGAGAACTGGTTCGAACGCACGGGCCTCGCATACCACAGTGGAGAACCCGGACGACTGCGACACGCGGATGTCGATCCTGTGGACGTCCGATACCTCGATATCCTGCCGCTTCCAGACGGCAGCTTTCGAATTTACTACGAAGCCAGGCTTCTCGACGAGAGCCACGAACTGCGCACAGAAATCGTCCTGCCCTGAAGCCTGACCCTGCTTGCAAGCGCCGTTGCTCCCAGGAGTAGCAGATTCACCAACAGATCGGAAGAGGCGAGATCTTGGTACGCAATTGTCAGATCAGAGCACGTCGCGCCTCCTGAGGCCCAGGATTCCGACCGCGGCCAGGGTCACGGAGACGAGCGTGAGCCATACGAGGGGCGCTGCGGACACGTCGCCGCCCGGGAGCTTCGGGAGGTGGACGAAAGGCGAGAGATCCAGCACCCGCTCGCTCAGTTGCAGTGGTCGGCCGAATTCTTCGAGCAGCGTGCACGCCGCCAGGACGCCCCAACCTACGGAAGCGACAAACCGGGGCAGCAGACCGAAGAGTGCTACCGCGAGCCCGGCCAGCACCCAGACAGCGGGCAGTTGCACTTCCGCCGCAGCCAGCACGCGCGGCAACTCGCGCCCCACGTTGCTGACGCTCAGCCCGTAGGTGAGGCCCGCGGCCAGGCCGGCCGCCCCCAGAACGACCGCCGGTCCGAGAGCCGTGAATGTCAGGTGGCTGGCGGCCCAGCGCAGTCGCGAGACGGAGGCAGCGAGCACGGGTTCGACATGCCCGCTTGACTCCTCGGATCTGAGCCTGAGTGCGGCCCCTATAGCGTAGCCTGAGACAACCAGTCCGAGGAGGCCCATGAGCACGGCAAACCAGGTGTCGGCGAGGCCGGAGGAGCCACCCAGCCGCTCGGCCAACACCCTCATCTGGGGGCTGGTGTCGATTATTTGCACGGCGCTCTGCGTAACGCTGCCGAACACGGCGCCGAACACGGCGAACCCTGCGGCCCAGGCGATCAGCGCGCCCCGGTGAAGCCGCCAAGCCAGAGCGAGCGGGCCCCGCAACAGTGGCGACGCCGCCGCGGGCCCGGGCCGCGCCGGTAGGAGGCCGCTCCCCAGATCGCGCCGCGCCGAGAGTCCGTAGGCCGCAGCCACAAGCACCGTGACGAGGGCGGCGAAGAGCGCAAAAACCCACCAGCGTTCGTATGCGAAGGGGTGCACGCGCTGTGCCCAGCCTAAAGGCGAGAGCCAGATCAGCCAGCCCCTCTCGCCCGCGTCGCCGGCGGCGCGCAGCAGGAAGCACACGCCGAGAACAGCGACGGAGATGATCCTGGCGGCCCGCGCTCCCTCGGTCGCCTGCGCGGCCACGGCCGCGACCGCGGCGAACGTCCAGCCGAACATGGCCCACGAGAGTCCGAACGCCGCAGACCCAGCGGCGGGGAGCCCGTAGGCTACCAGCCCGCCCGCGGCGACGGCGCCGAGCAACAGGTTGGCGCCGAAGGCGACGACGAGGGCCGCGAAGAGCGGCGCCTGCCGTCCGACCACGGTCGCACCCAAGAGTTCGCGTCTGCCGGCCTCCTCCTCGGCGCGGGTGTGCCTCACGACGGTAAGGAGGCTCGCCAGCCCGACCAGCAGTACAGTGCCGGCCAGCCGCCACGTCGTTAAAGCACCAAGACCGGACCCGAACGCGCGGCCGTAGAGCGCGGTCAGGGCCGGGTTGGCGGTGACGATGTCGAGGTACGCTTGGCGCTCCGCGTCGGTGGGGTAGAGGTCGGCGAGGGTGTTTGCGATAGCGACCGGTGTCACGGCCAGCACCGCCACCCAGAGGGGCAGGAGGATCCGATCGCGGCGCAGGATCAGCCGCACCAGCGGCCCGGTTCCCGCGAGCGCCTTCATCGTGACACCCCTGCCCGGTCGGCATGTCCCGCCCACTGCGCGGTCTCGTAGTGCCGCAAGAATAAGTCTTCCAGCGAGGGAGGCTGGCTGATCAGGCTCCGCACCCCGAACGAGGTCAGGTGTCGCAGCACACCGTCCAGCGCCGGGTTATCTACCTGGCAGTGCACCCGGTTGCCCACGACATCTAGGTCGTGGACGCCGGGTAGCCCGTCTAGCCCGGAGGGCATTCTCGCCAGCTCGGCCGAGATCGAGGTCCGGGTGAGGTGCCGCAACTCGGAGAGGGTACCGCTGTCCACCGCGCTGCCGTCGCGGATGATCGTGACCCGGTCGCAGAGCGCCTCCACCTCCGAGAGAATATGGCTGGAGAGCAAGACCGTGCGCTCGTGCTCACGCTCATCCTCGACGCACTCGCGGAACTGGGCCTCCATCAACGGGTCTAGGCCCGAGGTGGGCTCGTCTAGCAGGAGCAGCTCGGCGTCGGAGGCGAGAGCCGCAATCAAGGCAACCTTCTGCCTGTTCCCCTTGGAGTAGGTGCGGCACTTCTTCTTCGGGTCGAGTTCGAAGCGCTCCAGGAGGTCGGCGCGGCGCTTCGGGTCGAGCCCGCCCCGCATCCGTCCCAAGAGGTCTATGACCTCTCCGCCCGTGAGGCCCGGCCACAGCGTGACGTCGCCGGGCACGTAGGCGAGCCGGCGGTGGAGCTGCACCGCCTCGCGCCACGGATCGCCACCCAGCAGGCGCGCCTCGCCGGAGTCGGCCCGGATAAGGCCAAGTAGGACCCGCAGCGTCGTGGTCTTGCCGGCGCCGTTGGGACCGAGGAAGCCGTGCACCTCGCCCTCCTGCACCGAAAGATCCAACCCGTCCAGGGCACGGGTCCGGCCGAAAGTCTTAACTAAGCCCGACACCGAGATAGCGTTGTTGTCGTTCATAAGTCTCTTACCCTCACGATAGCCGCCCCAGACCAACAACTGGCTTGGCTGAGGATTCCCCGTCCCGGCGATACCGGTTCACCTTGTAACCAGCACCCGGATCCCCGAATATCGGTTTTGGTTCCCACCATCGGAACCTCCTCTCTCGGATCGCGCCACCCTGCCCCGTTAGAGACCTGCGTCCCGGCCGGAGATCATCGTTTAGCGCTGTCTTTCACACAATACACTGTATTCACAATTATGTAAAGATATAAAAAGTGTATAATTATTAGAATCATGTAAATCGGTCTGGAGACTGCAGGGGAGAAGATGAGGGAGAAGTCTGAAGAGACGGAGATGGAAGTGAGGCCGGGCGGAGGGCGTGATGATGAGGCTTTGATGCGGTTCGTCGAGCGCTTCGCCCTCACGTTCTCCGAAGCGGGCGTCCCGCGGATGCCGGCCCGAGTGTTCGTCGCGCTCCTCGTCTCCGACGACGGCAGGCTGACTGCGGCTGAGCTTGCGGAGATGCTCAGGGTCAGCCCGGCGGCGGTCTCAAACGCGGTGCGCTACTTGCAGCAGGTCGGGCTCGTGGCTCGCGAGCGAGAGCCCGGTGAGCGGCGTGACCACTATCGAGTTCACGGTGGCGACACGTGGTACGAGGTGATCATCCGGCGTGACCGGATGCTTATGCGATGGCAGGAGGACCTGCGGGAGGGGGTGGAAGTCGTGGGCGCGGACACCCCGGCCGGCAAGAGGCTTGAGGAGACGCGCCGGTTCTACGAGTTCGTCCACGAGGAGCTACCGGCGCTAATGGAGAAGTGGAGGAAGCGTCGTTCGGAGTCGACCGCGGACGAAGCGGGATGACTTCGGCACGTGCGCCGTACACCACATAACACGAACAGGTCGAAGACGGAGGCGGGCGCGAGGATCAGTCACGCCGCATGGCCCTCCCGCTTTTCTTCCCAAGGGATGTTCTCCACGACCATCAAGTAGAACTCCACGACCTCTGGTTCCGGTCCCGCGAGTCGCTCAACGATCGTACTCACGCATCGGCATCTTGCCCGTGACCTGCATAGCGTAGATCATCATGCCTCGAATGTCGCCGATGGGCGAACCAGCAAGACCAGTACCCGTGATCCAGTCACCTACCTGTGCTCTAAGGCGAATCTTCGGTTCGCAGATAACCACCGTGCACACGCCCCAGAATGGGTTCGGGGCAGACCTATAATCCGTACGCACTACATATGAAAAGAGCGGCGGTAATTCTAGCTTCGACCTGCTTTCATTGGATGCAATCTAGCCTACTGCTGCCAAAGGGTCTCCTTAGCTTGAAAGGAACCCTTACGTTTGCTCCGATTTGCAGGAGAAATAGGAGCGCGCACGGCAGGACTCGAACCTGCGGCCTTCTGATTCGTAGTGATAGGGTCGGCGGTCCCATAGACTCCCGTTGGTACCTTTCAGCCCCCATTTACGGGGTTTTGTTCGGAAGGCGATGTCATTAGGCACCTACAATCCCCGCGGACCCCCACCCATAAGTGGTAGCGTAAGTGGCAGTAGCATGGTCCCAGCTGAGTCCTAACTACGACTGACTCTGGACTTGTGTCCCGACTGGTTGTCCATCACCACGACTTGACCAGACCTAAGCCATTCGGCTTAGTTTTCACTACGCAGGGCGCGCCAGCGGTTAAAGGACTCCTCGAAGCCTGCCGCCAAGCTCTCCGAAGGGCCTTCGAGCCTGACCTCTGCCTCGCCTGTAGGCGGCAGTCCCTGAGGGTAACGCAGCGAGATCCGGCTATAAAGCC
>JALZFJ010000206.1 GCA_030867425.1 Actinomycetota bacterium
CTCCGTCAGCGCTCTTGCCACAGGTCGAGGACGGCGAGTGGTTCTTCGACACAGAGCTGCTCCTGTTGGCCGAGGAGCGCTGCCTGCGCATAAGCGAAGTTCCGGTCGATTGGATCGAGGACCTCGACAGCCGGGTCGACGTGGCCTCCGCCGCCCTGAAGGACGTGAAGGGGCTCCTGCAGGCGCAGCGCCTGCGCCGCCGGTTCACCGAACGGCGGTTCTCCGAAGCCTCGGATGCCGCCCATCACGCACGGTCCCGGCGACTGATAGCCGAGCGACCGCCGAGGTTCGCAAGACAAACGGGCGGTGAAGTAGAGCCGAGCGTGGTCGACGTCGAAGCGGCGACGGCCCCGCTAGCATAAGGGCGGCAGGGTAGGCCGGTAGCAGTCGGAGACATTCGTATACGACGAGGGAGGTAGGGTGCATGAAAGTGATGGTACTGGCGGCCGGCAAGGGTACCAGGCTGTTCCCGCTTACGGGCGTCATCGCGGGCGACCTTGGACAGCTTGAGATAATCAGTCGGGGAACTTGCACCTAGCTAACCCCTTGTGCAAGTTTTTTAGGATGGCAACCATCTTGTTAGCGCACGTGCCCGAAGTTCGCCAGCTATGCCTGATCCCTTGGCAAGGGTATCTACGAGCAAAGGTGGTTTCACCCGGGAGATGCATGTGCCTCGGCTAGACTGGTGCGCAGGAGTGTTCGGGCTGCCCAGAGTAGGACCTCTTGGGCCTCCGATGATTCGAGGGCGCAAACGTCGCGCAACACTACGAGCGCCTCGATGCCCATACACAGCGACAGCGCTGCTACTAGACGTCGAAAGTCCGGCTCCCCCAGGTGTCCTCGAACCGGCGCCAAGGCCTTTTCTATCCAGCGAACCCGCCCTCCTCCTCGGAGCCTAGATGGTGCCGATTCGCTGTCATAGAGCTCTTCATTTGAGATCTGCTCCAAGGAGAGCCTGAGCATGGTACGAAACGCAGCCTCTTTGTCGACGATCCTCTCCTGAAGGGCATCGATCAGCATCTCTAGCCGCGCTTCCGGATCCTCAGGGAGCCTATTCTCGTCTAGTTGCCGATCTATGTCGGACCTCGTGCTTTCGAGCGCGGCCTCGAAGAGCAGGTACTCCTGGGTGGGGAAATATCGGTAGGCTGTTGCCCGCGAGACGAGCGCTGCCTCGGCGACCTCCGCCACCGTCGGTCTTTTCCCCTGTTCCAGAAGCTCCACAGCGGCCGCCACTATGGCCGCACGGGTACGTCGCTTCTGGTTGATCCTTCCTTGCTGTTGCCAAGCCTCAGTCATGATAGCTAGCTCTTTCTCTTGACTATCGTTGACACTTACTATACAGTGATCTTATCATGAGATTGTAATCTCATAAGTGGTAGAGGTGGAGAAGGGCACTAAGGAGGAGGTTGACGATGACGACCGAGCAGTCACGGGCCAAATATGTCCAGCCCGGGCAGGGGAAGACGTTTCGTGCCAGGGGCGACCTGTTCTTCTTCAAGGTCGTGGGCGACGACAACGACCACGCCTTTTCGATGTGTGAAGTCTGGAACGCGCCGCAGGGTGGGGTGCCCCCGCACATCGACCACCGCGACGATGAGGCGTTCTTCGTCTTGGAGGGAACCTACGCTTGTCGGCTGGAGGATCGTGATCTTACATGCGGCCCCGGTGAGTCCTTCTTCGCACCGCGCGGTACGCCACACGCGTTCATAAACGTCGGCGACACACAGGCGCGGATGCTGATCGTGCAATCGCCCGGTGGCATCATTGAGAAATATATGGAGGAAGCCTGGGAGAAGATCGAGTATCCTTCGAATCCACCGCCGCCGGTCGAGCCGGACTTCGAGAAGGTCATGGCGGTTGCGCAAAAGTACGGCATCGAGATGTTGCCTCCCGCGTAGCCAGTAGGTCAACTGTAGCAATTGGTCTGGCCAAGATCGTCCAGAGGCATGCCCTGCACCTTCTCAGCCGAACCTGCATCTAACATGTAGTCCTCCTCAGGAGGATTGGGGTAGCAAGCTAGACCTCCATCGTGCGCTGGGTGCTCCCTCGAATCCGTTCACGACTTCCCGGTTTCGACAGCACGAGTAGCCTGGCGTTCACATCTGCATCTCCTTCCGTGCCCCCCTTCATGAGTGGACCGTATCAAGCACGCGTTAGCCGGCCGTTAGCTGGGAGGCCTTTGGACGTAGGTAGAGATCGCCTATATCTGTTTGGGTTCTAGAAGAACGGCTACCGCCAGGCTCGTTTGGTGGCGGGTTACTCTAGCCCGCATCCGACGTAGGTAGGAGCTGTTCGGTTAGCCGGGCGGCGATCACAAAGCGGGAAGAAGGGATGCTCAGCCTATTTTAGGATAATGCATACGTGGGTTTCTGAGCATTGAGAAGATGTCTTAGCTTACTGCAACCGTACTGTTCCCAGGCTAGTATAGGCTAGGACGCAGTAGTAAATCTAGCTTTCTGGAATCGTCAATGACCGCGTAAGTACGGCGAATTCTCGGACGCGCTAGGACGGGCTAGAACTTAGTCATGGGACTCAAAATCCGTACAGTGTGGGTTCGAGTTCCACCGCTCCCCTCGAAACATCATGCAGCGGAGTTCCAGATGCGAAGTCCTTTAGACCCTAACAAAGTCCAGCCCTTTAGCACCTTCCCCGCTTAGCAGAGCGTGTAATCTAACCTCGGGCTGTTTTGTACTTTGATGTCGTTGTCCAGAGGCAGACGATTGTTATCAAGATCCAGCCGACCAAGACCTCTGTCAAGGCGGTGTTGATCAGCTGTGCCACGATTAAGAGCACGCCCTTCGTCACCTGCCTGCTGTGGATCTGGCCAAGCCCTGCAACAATAAGGCTCAGCACCGCCGCTAAGATCGGACTCCTCATCAGCATCCACCTCGTCTACTTTGCGCCTCGCAAGGCGCTATGCGAGCTTCTGCACGGGCTTCCTTGCGGGCCGAAGATTTACACCAAATAGTCTTGACAGAATGTTCAATCAAGTACAGAATGCGCTATTGAACAATCAATCAAGAAGGGTGCGATGGCTGAGGAGTTGGATCGGCGGGCGCAGATCCTGGAGGCGGCGTTTGAGGAGTTCGCGGCGAAGGGGTTTAAGGGAGCGACGATCAAGAGCATCGCGCGGGCGGCGGGTTTGCAGTCGCCGGCTCTGATCTATTGGTACTTCGAAGATAAGGGAGCTCTTTTTAGGGAGGTGCTGGAGTTGCGGGCTCTCAAGGCGCCGTTGCTACAGGCGGTCTCGGACCCTGCTCCGATGATGGATCTTCCACCGGAGGAGGTTTTAAAGAAGCTGGGGAGGGCCTATTTCGGCTTTGAGCAGTTTGACCGCCGAACGATTCAGCTTGTCTTAGGAGAGGTTCTCCGAAACCAAGTGCTCGCCGAGATGTTCGTCAGGATAGGCCCGGGAAGAGTGTTCGGTTTTCTCAATACCTACCTGGAGCGCCAGATCGAGCTAGGCAGGCTGCGACCCCACGACACCCGCTCCAGCTCTCGCGCTTTCGTGGGGATGCTCATACCACAGCTTATGGGCAGGGTGTTCTTACCGACGCTCACAGAAGACGGGCTGACCGACGAAGGGCATCTGGAGACGGCGATCAGAATCTTTCTGAACGGGCTCAAGCCCGAAAGGTAGGATGATGTACGCGATAGAGGTTGCCGGGCTGGCCAAGCGGTATGGGAAGATCGAGGCGCTAAGGGGCGTGGATCTCGCCGTGCCCGAAGGTGCGGTCTTCGGTCTTGTCGGTCCCAACGGCGCCGGGAAGACGACCCTCATCAAGACGCTCGTCGGAGCATTGCGCCCATCGGATGGCGAAGTTCGAGTGCTGGGGGTGGAGCCCCTTAAGGACAGGTCGGAGCTCCGCCAATACATCGGGTATATGCCGCAGTTCCCGGCTCTTTACGAAGATCTGTCGGCACGGGACAACATCGAGTTCTTCGGCGCGGCTCACCGCGCGCCCGATCTCCGGGAAAAGGTCGAGGATGTCCTCCGGCTCACCGAGCTGACGGCCCGAGCCAATGATCCGGTCCACACCCTCTCCGGTGGCATGAAGCGTCGCGTTTCTTTAGCCGGCGCGCTCGTCCACCAACCGAAGATGCTGTTCCTAGACGAGCCGACGGCCGCGGTAGACCCGCAACTCAGGAGCCGACTCTGGGAAACCTTCCGAAAGCTGGCAAAAGGCGGCGTGACGCTGTTTATCAGCACGCACCTGATGGACGAGGCGATGCTGTGCAATCGGGTCGCGATACTGCGGGAGGGACGGATCATCACTTCCGACACGCCCCGCCGCATCCTGCAAAAGGGGAATACCCGTCTGCTCGTCGACAGAAACGGCGAAGAGGAAGAGAAGATAATCGGCGGGCATCCCGAGGATCTGGCCGCCGCGCTCCGCTCCTACGGCCTCTCTCCGGAGGTCGCTGCCGTGAGCGTGGAAGCCGACTCTCTGGAAACCGTGATCCTGTCGCTCATCGGGAAGGAGGTCGCCTGATGCGCACCTTCGTCGTCGCCCAGCGGGTCGTGAAGCAGCTCTTGCACAACCCGCGGTTTCTGGTGCTTTCGATAGTCGGGCCGCTGGTGATCGTGTACTTTCTCAAGGTGTTCTTCGATACCCTGCCCCCCGCTTTCGACGTCGCCCGATACGCGGTTCCCGTGGCGGCGTTCATCGTCCACTTCCTGGCTTTTCTGCTGTGCGCCATCGCACTGGTGCAGGAGAGGACGGCGGGTACGTTAGAGCGGATGTTCGTGAATGGTTTCCGGCGAACCGAGATCATCGGCGGCTATGTGCTCGGCTACCTGGGCCTCGCGACTTTTCAGGCAGCAGTCGTGCTGACCGAGGTGATATGGCTTTTCGAGCTGGACTACGAGGCACAGACGCTCGCGACTCTGTTCTTAGTCGTGTGGCTCCTGGCGATAGCCTCGGTAATGCTCGGCATCTTCGTCTCGACGTTTGCCCGCCGGGAAAGTCAGGTTTTCCCGTTCATACCGCTTATCGCGTTGCCATCGGTTTTTCTGTCGGGGCTGCTCGTGGATGTGGACCTCTTGCCGACGTGGGCCGAGTGGCTGGGGCACATCTTCCCGCTCTTCTACGCGAACAACGTGATCCAGGAGGTCATACAACCGACCGGGATCCTTGAAGACGTGTGGGGCAACCTCGTCGTGCTCGCAGGCTACGGCGTGGCGCTGTTGCTCCTCGCCTCGCTCACGCTCCGCGAGGTCGAATAGAAGATAAGGAGGTCTAAGATGATGAAAACGGCTGATAGAGGCGCCTCGCAGAGGCCCGGTGAGGTACGCGACGTAGCGCGCACGACGTGCGTCGTCGTGGGCGGTGGCCCTGGAGGAACCGTCCTGGCGCTGCTTTTGGCGCGAAAGGGCGTGGACGTCATGCTGCTGGAGGCGCACCAGGACTTCGACCGCGAGTTCCGCGGCGACACCCTTCACCCTTCGGTGATGGAGGTCATGGACCAACTGGGCCTCGCCGAGAGGATGATGGAGCTGCGTCATACTGAGGTCCGCAGCTTGACGCTCCAGACCTCTGCCGGCCCGTTCAGGCCCGTGGACTTTGGTCGTCTGAAGACGAGGTTCCCATACATCACGATGCTGCCGCAGACGAGCTTCCTCGAGTTCATCACCGAAGAGGCGAAGCGGTACTCGAACTTCCGGCTCGTGATGGGCGCTCGGGTACGGGAGCTCGTCGAGGAGGACGGCGTGATCCGGGGAGCACGCTACGAGGGGCACGACGGCAAACACGAGGTGCGAGCGGTGCTCACCGTCGGCGCGGACGGGCGCGGGAGCCGCGTGAGGCGCCTAGCGGGCTTCGAGCCGATCAAGACCTCGCCACCAATGGACGTCCTCTGGTTCCGCTTGCCTCGTGAGCAGGAAGACCCGGAGGACGCGATACTCCGCTTCGGCAGGGGTCACATCGCGGTCCTGCTCGACCGCTTCGACTACTGGCAGGCCGGTTACGTCATCCCCAAAGGCGCCTACCCCAAGCTCAGGGCCGAAGGGATCGAGTCGCTCAGGAGATCCTTCGCCGAGCTCATACCGGAATTCGCCGACCGCGCCGGGCACTTGGAGGACTGGAGGCAAGCCTCGCTGCTCTCGGTCGAGTCGAGCCGCTGTCCGCGGTGGTACAGGCCAGGGTTGCTCCTGATCGGGGATGCCGCGCACGTGATGAGCCCTGTGGGCGGGGTCGGCATCAACTACGCCATTCAAGACGCGGTTACCGCAGCGAACGTGCTCGCGGAGCTGCTAAAAGAGAGCCAGGAGAGGCTTATGAACCTGGACGAGAGGTACTTGGCAGCGGTGCAGCGTCGGCGCGAGTTGCCGACGCGCTTGATCCAGAGGGTCCAGACCTTGATACAGCAACGGATCCTTGCCCCCGCGCTACGCTCGAACGCGCTCTTCGCCCCGCCCCTCTTTCTGCGCCTCTTGCCCCACGTACCGATACTGCGCGACATCCCCGCTCGCGTAGTCGCCTTCGGCTTCTGGCCGGTTCTTGTCAAAGACGAACCCGGTTGAGTGTGTAGCCTTCAGCCGACAGCACTCTACCCTCGAAAGTTCTGTACGCTTGTTTGTCTTCTCAAGAACCCACTTAGCCTCTCCGAGAAGCCCCGCGGGACAACCGTGCGGCAGGCTACCCCGAGACGCTTCCAAGACTGTGCCCTATTTGTGAACGCTTTAATTTGCGGCGTACCCCATTAAACGGTACATTACACGGGCGTGGAGCGGGCCTCCG
>JALZFJ010000207.1 GCA_030867425.1 Actinomycetota bacterium
GTTCATTGTGCGGTAGCACGGGCTACAATCACAGCGATGATCACCAGCGCGAAAGCTGCCTGGATCATAGACAGAATCTTGGCCCGCTTACTGATGATCGCGGTGTCCGTAGGGCCGAAAGCAGTGCTCTGGTTGAAGGCAAGGAATAGGTAGTCCGTGAAGTCCGGGGCCCACCCAGAAGAACCATCTTGATCCTGGGGGAACTGCAAGTCCTCGCCTTTATGGGAATCTGTTGAGCGTCTTCCCGGCCCGCCCTCATCAATCTCCCAATACCATACAGCGAAAGTGGCGACGTTCGCCACCCAGATCAAGCCCGCGTCGCGCAGCACCGTAAGGGGTGTCTGCTCGAGAGGCAACAGGGCAACCAAGAGGAACACGCTGCTTCCTACGGCAACCGTAGCCAATGAGACTAGAACGATACCCACCAGATAGGATAAGTGGTAGTGACCTCGCAAATGAGCATAGAAGCTCACCATAACAAGCACCACTATGACTACGAGGAGCAGGTAGGCGGGGGCGATCCTCAGGTCATTCCTGAGGATGGCGTAGACAACTCCTATCACCAGCAAGGTGGTGAACCCAGGCCAACGTGGCCGGCTTGCGGCGTGAGCCTCACCCTGTTGGCCTTGCTGAGTAGTAGTAGTGTGCGGTCTTTCCCTCGTAAGCTTCTCCGTGGCTCTTTCTGCTCAACATCTCACAGATGTAAGAGAACATCAACCTAGAGGAATAAGCCTACAGGTAGAGAAGGACCGAGTCGTTGCTTGTATTCACTAAGTTGCCACGTGGGCATGGTGAGGGCGCTATAAGGAGCCTAACCGGGCCATGTTATGATCTTCGCGATGCTTGTTGCAGAGATCGAGGCCGGAACCGCGACCGAACCACATGATAAGACAGACGGGAACGGTGCTGTTGAACAGCACGGGGCCTGATGGAGAAGGAAAGCCTGAAGCCGCGGCCTATACTGATCGCGATCGCGGTCGCGACCGCGGGGGTGCTCCCCGCCTTCCTCACCGGAGGACTTGCGGTGCAGATCCGGGACGAACTCGGCTTCGGCGCGGGGGCTCTGGGGCTCGTAGTGGCGGTATTTTTCGCCTCTTCTGCCCTCGCTTCGGTCGTCTCCGGACGATTGGTCGAGCGCGTCGGGTCGCACCGCGGGATGCGGGTGGCCGCCCTGGTGAGCGCGGCCTCGCTCCTCGCGGTCTCCTTCGCGGACTCCTGGGAGAGTCTGGTCGCCTGTCTGGTGCTCGGGGGGTTCGGAAACTCGATCACACACCCAGCGACACACCTCTCGCTGGCCCGGGAAGTCCCAAGGGGGCGACAAGGTTTCTCGTTCGGGATCAAGCAATCCGCCATACCGGCGGCTACCTTGCTCGCCGGCCTCGCCGTGCCGACTTTAGGCGTCACCGTCGGCTGGCGCTGGGCATTCGTTGGGGGCGCCGCACTCGCGCTCTTGATCTCCCTCTTGGTGCCTAAGGAGGTGGGCGGGGGCATCCGGCGCGTGAAGGAGGCCCGGACCGGGGACGCGCGCCTCGGATCGCTGGTCTTGCTGGCTTTAGGCATCGGACTTGGGTCTATGGCAGCGACCCCGCTCGGGGCTTTCGTCGTCGAGTCAGCGGTCGCTTCGGGGATCGAGGTGAGCGCGGCCGGCTACCTCCTCGCCCTCGGGAGCGCCACCGGCATCTGTGTCCGCGTCGTCTTCGGCTATCTCGCCGACAGTATGGGGGGAGGGCGTCTACGCCTCGTCGCCGGTATGCTCGGGGTAGGGATCGTCGGGTTCTTGCTCCTCGCCAGCGGCGTCAGTTGGCTGTTAGTGATCGGGCTGATCCTCGCCTTCGGGGCCGGATGGGGTTGGCCCGGGCTCTTCAACTTCGCTGTCGTGAAGAGCAACCAGGGCGCCCCCGCGGCG
This sequence comes from Actinomycetota bacterium, assembly GCA_030867425.1. GTDB lineage: Bacteria > Actinomycetota > Rubrobacteria > Rubrobacterales > Rubrobacteraceae > Rubrobacter_F. The sequence continues at coordinate 1,907 of JALZFJ010000207.1, forward strand.
GCGACCGGGATCACCCAGACCGGGGCGTCGAGCGGGGCCGCGGCGGGACCACTCGTCTTCGGGTTCGTTGTCGAGGCCACTTCCTTCGGCGCCGCCTGGCTCCTCTCTGGTGTTCTCGCCCTTATCGCGGCGGCAGCGATCCTTGCCGGACGCTACATGCTCCTGCGCGACCACGCCGTAGCGCCGAAGTCCTAGCAGAGCGTCGCGCGTTTCGGAGGCTCAAACGGGAAAGAGGCGCAACCGGTGGAGCACTCCCGAAGACAAGACCGCACGTTCTTGTGGGTCCTCCGCTGGGGCGCGCAGGATGTAGCTTGACAAGCTCTTTTAGGGTGGTCGTCGGGGCGAGAATAAGGTAAGCTATGCTCCTGTTAAGAGGTCTGCTCCTCGCGGAGACCAAAAGGATTGCTTGAGGGAGGGTGTTGGGCTTGGGGGGAAGCCGTTGGAGTCTCGGCGAGAGAAAGCTTGGGGGGAAGTGATTCGCGATTCTTGCTGCTAAACTATGGGTTCGGGTCGCCAGATAGGTGAGCCCGGAACCGACGGCGAGGATGGGATCTGTGCTGCTAGAGGGGCGGGATCAGTCTGCTTGAAGAACTCGGGCGTGAGGTAAAACGCCACCAGACAGAACGAGAGCGGATCCTGGCCGAACTCGAGGCGGAGAGGAAAGAGCTGGAGCGGCTCCAGACGGAACTCGACGCCAAGCAGGAGAAGGCACCCCCGAAGGGGGCGGCCGAGAAGCCGAGCGGGCGGAGGAAGAGGAGGGGTTTAATCTTCTTCGTCCTCCTCTTCGTGGCGGTGCTTGCCGCTTATTTTTCCGGCGCCTTCTCGTTCCTCGGGGTTAGCCCTCCCGCCGAACTAGAGCAGCTAAGCTGGGTCGCTCAGCCGGTGGAAGAAGAACAGCAAGCCGATTACCAGCAGCCCGAGAGCGAGCAGCCGGTAGTAGAAGAACAACAACAAGACGCCGCCCCCGAGCAGCCGGCGGAAGTGGAAGAGCCCGAGACCAACGTCTACGCCGCGACGATGTCCGAAACCGACATCAAGGACTCGTTGGCTGGCTTGCCCGAGAGGGTCTACGTGCCGAACATCGTCGACGGCAGTGTCGATGTCATCGACCCCGAAACCTTCCAGATCGTGGACCACTTCGAAGTGGAGCAGCTCCCGTACCACATTACCCCGTCGTGGGACATGAGCGTACTGCTCGTCAACAACGAGGAGTCGAGCACGTTTACGATGATAGATCCGGAGACGGGTAGGCCGTCGGGCACCACCGAGGCCTCCTTCCCCTACAACTTTTACTACACCCCCGATGGGAGCAAGGCGATCGTGGTGTCTGAACGTCTCCAGACGATAGGGTTCCGCGATGCGGAGACGTGGGAGCTTATAGGAAGCGTCTACATACCCTGGCCTGGCGTGGACCACCTCGACTTCTCCGCCGATGGCAGCTACTTCCTGGCCAGCAGCGAATGGAGCGGTGTCGTCTCGAAGGTGGACGTAGAAACGATGGAGCTCGTCGGCTACGTCGAGGTCACCGGTGAGCTACCGGTCGACGTCAGGCTATCCCCCGACGGCTCGATCTTCTACGTCGCTAATCAGGGCAGTAACGGCGTGTCCGTCATTGATCCCGTAGCGATGGAAGAGATAGGCTTCATCCCCACGGGCGAAGGGGCGCACGGGTTGCAGATCTCACGCGATACGGAGCAGATGTACGTGGCCAACCGCACAGAAGGCACCATCTCGGTCATAGACCTGGCGACGAACAGAGTCGTGGACACCTGGGTCACTGGCGGCTCCCCGGACATGATGCAGCTCTCGCCCGACGGCCGGCAACTCTGGGTCTCCGGACGCTACGACGGCGGGGTCTACGTGCTGGATACCGAGAGCGGGGAGGTACTCGCCACCATCTACACGGGCGTCCAGCCGCACGGCCTCACCTACTTCCCCAACCCCGGGCGCTTTAGCCTGGGTCACAACGGCGTTTACAGGTAAAAGCTGTCAGGTATCAGGCATTTACTCACGGCACTTATGGCCTCACACGGCGGATAGTTTGGCGGTGGGCGTGTCTCCGTCCCCTTTGCTGACCGCTGGCACCTGACAGCTTTTTAGGGTCGCCCGTACCCTCCACCTCCTGGCGTCTTGATCGTAACCACGTCGCCCTCTTCGAGCTCACGGCCCACCTTCGGTGGCAGCTCTTCGCCGTTCAGGAGGTTTTCACCGACTGCTCCGGGCTCCCCGCCGTTCGCCCCCTGCGGCGGGTGGCGGCGACGGTCCGTGAGGAGAGAGAGGCTCGCGGGTTCGAGCACCCGCACGGAGCGCACGATGCCGTCCCCGCCGCGGTATTCGCCCGCACCGCCAGAGTCATAGAGTAGCTCGTAGCGTTCGACGCGCATCGGGTACTCCATCTCGAAGGCCTCAACGGGGGTGTTGAGAGTGTTGCTCATTCCGACGTGGACGCCGGAGGGACCGGAGCCTTTGCTGCTCGCCCCCTGGCCGCCACCGACGGTCTCATAGTAGGTCCAGCCCGGGCCGCCGATTATCGTGTTGTTCATCGTCCCCTGGCCCTGAGTAGGGAGGTCGGTCGCTCCCGAAAAGGCGGCCATCACCACGTCTGCGATGCGGTTGCTCGTCTCGACGTTCCCGGCCACGACCGCCGACGGACTCCGAGAGTTCACCAGGCTTCCTTCGGGGGCGTGGATGGTCAAGGGGGCGAAGGTGCCCGCGTTGGCCGGGATGTCCTCCGGCAACAGCACGCGCAAGGCGAAGTAGCAGGCTGAGCGGGTCACCGCCAGAGGGCAGTTGATATTGCCGGCCACGGAGTCGGCGGTTCCGGCGAAGTCTATAGTTATCTCTTCGTCCTGGATCCCCACCTTCACCCGGACGGGGATATCCTCGTCAGTGATGCCGTCGCCCTCCATGAAGTCCTCTGCTCCATACTCACCGTCCGGGAGTTCTCGGATGGCCTCCCGGGTGCGCCTTTCGGTGTAGGAGATCACCTCCTCGAACGCTGCCAGAACGGTCTCCCGACCGCGCCGCTCGATGAGCTCGAGGATCCGTGTCTCCGCCAGCTGGTTGGCCGCTATCTGGGCGCGGAGGTCTCCGCGCCTGAGGTCGGGGGTGCGGACGTTGGCTAAGAGGAGGTCGAGCACGTCTTCTACGTACTCCCCGCCGCGCACCAAGCGCACGGGGGGGATGATGATGCCCTCCTGGTAGATCTCGCGTGAGTCACTCGGCATGGAGCCGGGGCGCATCCCGCCCACGTCCGAGTGGTGCGCCCGCGTCACGGCGTATCCAATTATCTCGTCTTCGATTGCGACTGAGGAAACGAGGGTTATGTCGGGTAGGTGGGTGCCGCCGGAGTAGGGGTCATTCAAGGCGAAGACGTCTCCGGGCTCAGGTCCCTTCTCCATAGCCGCCGCCACCGCTTCGGGCATCGCGCCGAGGTGAACGGGGATATGCTCGGCCTGGGCGACCATCCTGCCTTCAGCGTCGAAGAGCGCCGCAGAGCAGTCGCGCCGCTCCTTGATGTTCGAGGAGTAGGCGCCCCGGATGAGGACCGCCCCCATCTCCTCGGCCACGCCCGAGAGGGCGCTCGCCAGCACCGAGAGGGTTACGGGATCTAGTTTTCCTTTACTACTCATTGTTCTTATCCAGGATCAGGTTGCCCACCTCGTCCACCGCCCCCCGCCAGCCGGGGCGCACGACGCAGGTGGATTCGGCGAACTCCACCACCGCCGGTCCCTCGACCTCCGAGCCTGAGCCCATTCGGTCTCGGTCGAGTACCGGAACCTCTCGCCACTCGCCGTCAAAGTTAGCCTCACGGCGTCCGGTCTCCGCGTCACCTTCGGGCTCCGGCTCCCTGAGCTCGGGTTTCTCCACCGGAACGGTAGCCGTGAGCCGCAGGTTGACCAGCTCGACGGACTCCTCCTCCATGCGGTACCCGTAGCGGCGTTCGTGGGTGGCGTGAAACCGTTCCGCCAGCTCCCCAAGGTCGTCGGCGTCGACCATCAGCTCGAAGGACTGTCCTGCGTAGCGCAGATCGGCCCGGCGGTGGAACTCCGGTGAGTCGAGGTGTTCGGCGGCCGCGCTCTCCATGTCCTCGAAGGCGTCCTCCAGTCGACTGGTCTTGATGTCGTCGAGGTCGGAGAGGAGCGGGGTTACGTAGTCCCGCCTGAGGTCGGAGACGGCGAGGCCTAAAGCACTCAGGACGCCGCTAGCGCGGGGTACGAGCACCGTCTGCATGCCGAGCTCCTCGGCCAAGGAGCAGGCGTGCAAGGGCCCCGCGCCGCCGAAGGCGACCAAGGCGAACTCGCGGGGGTCGAGGCCTTTCTCCACACTGATCACGCGCAAGGCCCCGACCATCTCTGTGTTCGCGACCTGGACGACCCCAAGCGCCACCTCCAAAGAGCCCATCCCCAGCTCTGCACCTATTCGTTTTAGGGCTTCTTCGGAGCGCTCGCGGCTCAGCGTGACCTCGCCGCCTAGAGTGGCTTCGTCCTGCAGGTAGCCCAGGAAAAGGTTGGCGTCCGTTACCGTAGGATCTTTGCCGCCCATGCCGTAGGCGGCGGGACCGGGGTCGGCGCCGGCCGAGTGGGGGCCGACGCGCAGTGCGCCCCCCGCGTCTACCCAGGCGATAGAGCCGCCGCCGGCGCTTACGGTGTGCACGTCCACCATGGGCAGCTTGATCGGCACCCCCGCGATCGCCGCCTCTGTGGTCGTCAGCGCCTCGCCGTTCAGGATCGTAGCCACGTCCGAGCTCGTCCCTCCCATATCGAAGGTGAGTAAATTCTGGTAGCCGCTGGCCTTTGCGACGTAGGCCGCCCCGACTACCCCGCCCGCCGGGCCGGAGAGGACGCATGCGGCGGCGCCCCGTGCGGCGACCTCGAGCTCTATCACCCCGCCTGAGGATTGCATCACCAGCGGGGCCGGCATCCCGGCCCCCTCGACCTCTTCGTCGAGGTTCCTCAGGTAGGCGGCGAGCTTGGGGCCTAGGTAGGCATCTGCGGCCGTCGTCGAGGACCGTTCGTACTCTCGAAACTCTGGGAGGACCTCGCTCGAGAGAGAAACGTGCACGTCGGGCAACTCCTCGCGCAAGACTTCGCCCACGCGCCGTTCGTGCTCCGGGTGCATAAAGGCGAAAAGCAGGCAGACCGCCACGGCCTCGACCTCCGCCTCCTTCAGGGCGGCGGACACCTTCTCCAGGCTGTCCTCGTCGAGGGGTTCGACCTCACCGTCTGGCCCCATGCGTTCGCGAACGGTGAAGCGCAGGTCGCGGGGGACGAGGGGTGGGGGGCGATCCTGGGTTAGGTCGTAGAGGGAAGGGCGGTCCTGGCGACTGATTTCGAGCACGTCCCGAAAACCTTCCGTGGTGACCATAGCGGTCCTGGCGCCCCGGCGTTCGAGGAGTGCGTTGGTCGCCACGGTCATCCCGTGGGCGAAGGCGGCGACGTCTTCAGCCTGTGTCTCCGCCGCCCGGACACTGTTCATTACGCCCTCGGACTGGTCTTTAGGGGTAGAGGGGACCTTCGCCGTCAGGATGTCGCCTCCGCCTAGGGCCACCAGGTCGGTGAACGTGCCGCCGACATCCACCCCGAGCCGCATCTCGCTCACGAGCTGTCCGATCCTTTTAGCTTTGCCCGGCGACGGTTTGGCGGCCCGACTGCTCGGTCGCGAACTCGCCGCCCCGGAACGTCTCGGCGGCGACGAGCACGGAGACGAGGGTTATGAAGCATAGCACGACCATCCACACGACCACCGGCCAGAATTCGCCGCCCGTGGCGCCGACCAGGTAGATGCTGATGAGTGGCCCGGCTCCGCCGCCGATGATGGAAGCCAACTGGTAGCCTAAAGAGACCCCGGAGTAGCGGACCCGCGTCCCGAAAAGCTCGGCGAAATAAGCGGACATCGGACCGTAAACCGAAGCGTGCGCGATCGAGAGTGCGATCACGCTGGCGAGTATCACGAGCACCGTCGATCCGGTCTGGATCATCAGGAAGTAAGGGTAGGCGATGATCAACAGGAGCACCGTGCCCGCTAGGTAGACTGGCCTCCGACCGACGCGATCCGAGATCGCGCCGGAAGCCGGGAGGGTAAAGAGCTCGATGGCGGAGGCGAGCATGACCCCCAACAGGATCGTAGGCCTCGGCAGCCCTAGGGTCCTGGTCGCGTAGTCGAGGATGAACACGGTGAAGACATAGAAGCCTCCATCGCTGGCGACGCGTACCCCGACCGCTAGGAGAACGTTCTTCGGGTAGTTGCGAAGCACGTCCATTATCGGCATTTGGGCCTCGGAATGGCTCTCTTGGACCTCGCTGAACGCCGGTGTCTCCAGCAGCCTGAGCCGGATAAAGAGCCCGACGCCGACCAGGAGGATGCTCAGCAGGAACGGGATACGCCATCCCCAGGCCAGAAACTGCTCGTTGGGCAAGAACGACACAGCTCCGAAGATCCCGGTGGCGAGGAGAAGACCCGCCGGAACGCCCATCTG
>JALZFJ010000280.1 GCA_030867425.1 Actinomycetota bacterium
ACTCGGGGCGGTGGGCGCCGTGTATGCGACGAACGAAGAGTTTCGCAAGGCCCTGCCCGAGAGGGCGCGAGCTCTGCCGGTGACGGTCCGGCGACGCTTCGATGCTGCTCGCACGGCGGCCCGGGAGGCCTCGGCGAGCAGGCGAGCGGAGATCTTGCACGAGCTGGAAGCTCCGCGAAGCGCGCCGCTCACTCCCCCGAACCCTACCAGGACGGCCGAAGAGCCCGCAGTACGCACGGAAGAGGAAGAGGTTTAGGAACGCGATGGAGGAGGAAACCGGTTTGGCATCCGCCGACGCTGCCGAATACACGTACTTGACGCTCCCGCCGGACGAGGCGTTGCGTTCCTGCATCGGCCTTGTGCTCGCGGGGCTCGCAGCTCGGGCCAAGATTGGTGTTGCGGGGCTCGAAGAGGCCATCGAGATTCTCGAGGACCAGCACTCTGCAAACGGATCGACCAGGTTCCGCTTCTCCCTGAAGGAGGAGAGCCTCATCGCTGAGGTCGAGGAGCGGGAACCGGACGCAGTCTGGGGCAACGGCACGGCGTCCGGCTGGCGCACCGTGGTAGAGATGGTGTCGTGACCACCAGGCGCTACCGACGACCCGACAAGGCGCGCACCAGACGGCTCCTGATTCGCTACCACAAGCACGGCGACCAGAAGGCGCGCGAGCAGGCCATCCAGGAGCAGCTCCCGCTCGTCGAGTTCCTCGCTCGTAAGTTCGCCGGGCGCGGCGAGCCGGTCGATGATCTCGTGCAGGTCGGCTCCGTCGGTCTCATAAAAGCAGTCGATCGCTTCGATGTGGAGCGCAACATCGAGTTCTCCACCTACGCGACGCCGAACGTCTTGGGCGAGATCAAGCGCTACTTCCGCGACAAGGGCTGGGCCGTGCGCGTCCCCCGCGGCTTGCAGGAGCTGAGGCAGTCCGCCAAAGAAGCCATCCGCGACGGCACCGTAAAGACCGGCTACTCGCCGACCCTAGAGGAACTCGCGGAGACCCTGAGCTCGGACGTAGAGAGCGTCGCCGAAGCCCTGACGTTGGGCCGCGCCTACAACACCACGAGCCTCGACGCGCCCGTGAGCCCGGACGACAAAGAAGGCGACTCCATGATGGACTTGCAGGCCGACGAGAACTCCCCGCTGGAGGGTCTGGAAGACAAGATTCTGCTGCAAAAAGCGATGAAGAATCTCAAAGACCAGCAGCAGCAGATCCTCAACCTGCGCTTCAACGAGGGCAAGACCCAGACCGAGATCGCCGAGATCATCGGCGTGAGCCAGATGCACGTCTCCCGGCTCCTGAGACGCGCCGTCGAGGACTTGCGGCGCCAGCTCGATGAGATGGGCGAGCCGCGAGCTGAGCTGGAAAATAGGGCTTGAAAAAGTAAAATGCCCTAATGCAAAGCTACGAGATCCGTCAGCGTTACCTCGACTTTTTCGTAGAGAGGGGCCACCAACTCTACCCGAGCTCGTCCCTGATCCCACACGAGGATCCCACGGTCCTCCTCACCACCGCCGGTATGCAGCAGTTCATCACCTACTTCACCGGCCAGGAACGCCCTCCAAATCCCCGTGCCGCGAGTGTCCAGAAGTGCTTTAGGACCCCTGACCTCGACGAGGTAGGAGACTCGACTCACCTCACCTTCTTCGAGATGCTCGGCAACTTCTCCTTCGGTGACTACTTCAAAAAAGAGGCTGTCGAGTGGGCCTGGGAGTTTCTGACCGAGGAGCTCGAACTGCCGCCGGAGCGGCTCTGGATTACGATCTTCGAAGGTGACGAGGACGCACCAGTGGACCTCGAAGCCAAGGAGCACTGGATGCACGTGGGCATCCCCGAAGGGCGCATCTTCGGGCTCCCAAAGAGTGAGAACTGGTGGGGACCGCCCGGCGACACGGGCCCCTGCGGTCCCTGCTCCGAGGTCTACTTTGACTACGGTGAGGAGCTCTCTAAAGGAGACCCCGCTGAGGACCCCAAATACGGCCCCGGAGGTGAAGAGGGAGATCCACGTTTTATCGAGATCTGGAACCTCGTCTTTAACCAATACGAGCAGCTAAAAGACGGCACACTCAAACCTCTGTCCAGGACCGGTATCGATACTGGGATGGGACTAGAACGCACCACTGCCGTCGTACAGAACGTCCGCTCTGTCTACGAGACCGACCTCTACGCACCGATCTTCGAGCAGGTGAAGGAGTATACCGAAGTTAGGCTGGGAGACTCAGAGGTTACCGACAGAGCCCTGTACATCCTCGCTGACCACGCCAGGGGTATGGCGTTCCTAATCAGCGATGGCGTGAGGCCCGGCAACCAGCGGCGCGAGTATGTTCTTAGACGCATAATACGCCGAGCGGCGCTTCAAGCATACGCACGCCTCGGCATGGGCCCGGAGCAGCTGGCGGAGCTGGCGGAGGTGGTCGTGGATTACATGGGCGACTTCTACGCGGCGCTGAAGGAGGCGCGGGAGGACATCCGGCGCGTTGTGACGGCGGAGGCCAGACGCTTCGTGGAGATCTACGACTCTGGCATGAGGCTCTTGGAGGCGGAGATAGCAGGTCTCTCAGGGGGTAACTTCCCGGGCGGCGTGGCATTCACGTTGCACGACACCTACGGCTTCCCGGTCGAAGTCACGAGGGAGGTATTGTCGGAGAGGGGCATCTCTCTGGACGAGGCGGGGTTCGCGGAAGCAATGCGCCGGCAGCGCGAGCGGGCACGCGAGGCGGCACCAGGCCACGAGAGGCTCGTGGCGGCGTTCCGCGATAAGGACATGAAGAGCCGCTTCGTCGGCTACGAGCGGGAGCAGGTAGAGACCAGGGTCCTCGCCGTCGAGGAAGCTTCAGGAGCCGACGGGGAGCTAAACATTGTGCTGGAGGAGAACCCGTTCTATGCTACGGGTGGCGGGCAGGTGGCGGACGAGGGTTGGATCTCTTCCGAGTTCGGCCAACTCGAGGTCTTCGACGTAGTCCCGGCGGGCGACTACCAAGTCATACGTGCCAGGGCCCAGCGCGGCACCGTTCAAGTCGGCGACCGGGTGACCGCCTCCATAAACCGCGTGCGACGCCAGCAGGTCGAGGCGAACCACACCGCCACGCATATCTTGCATTGGGCTTTACGGGCCGTCTTAGGCAAGGATGTTGTCCAGGCCGGAAGCTACGTAGGGCCCGACCGGTTGCGCTTTGACTACCGCTACAGCGGCAAGGTAGAAGAAGTCGCCCTTCGGCGCATACAGGAGCAGTGCCTGCTCAAGATCACCGAGAATCAGCCCGTTCGTTACTACACGACCACCCTCGAAGAGGCCCGCAACCTCGGGGCGATAATGCTCTTCGGGGAGAAGTACGGCGACCTCGTACGCGTCGTTGAGATAGACGGCTTCTCGCGCGAGCTCTGCGGCGGTACCCACGTGCGGGGCACTGCGGAGGTTGGGGCGTTCAAGATAACCTCGAACCGAAAGCACGGCGCCGACCTCTACCGCATCGAGGTCCTCACGGGCCGCGAGGCGCTCTACTACCTAATCGGCGTCACCGAAAGAGCAGAGGAGGTAGCAGGCTCCTTGCACGTGCCCGTAGAACGGCTCCCCGAAGCCGTCGTCGGGTTGCGGGAAGAGGCCCGCGAGGCACACGAGGCCGCCAGAGAAGAAACATTCAAGAAGGGCCTCGAAGAGGTAGGTTCTCTCGTCGAGGGCGCCGACAACGTAGACGGGATGAAGGTCGTGACTGGCCAGGTCGTGGCGGCGGACGTGAAAGGCCTCCGCCAGATCTCCGACGACGTAAAGAACCGCCTCTCGGGACCATCGGCCGTGGTGCTCGCCGCGGCCTTGGGGAACAAGGCGGTACTCGTCGCCAACCTGCACCCTGAGGTCTCCCGCAGGGTCGGGGCTGGGGAGATCGTCAAAGAAGTCTCCGATATCCTCGGCGGCGGCGGCGGTGGCGGGCCGACTATGGCCCAGGCCGGTGGTGGCGAGGTGGAAGCCATCCCGCGGGCCCTCGACAAAGCGAGGGACATCCTAGACCAGAGGCTCGCAAGTCCCACAGAGAGCTAGCTCTGAGTTCAAAGAGATCCCGCGGAAGGGTAGTCGCTTTGGACCTCGGTGAGGCTTACTGTGGGGTGGCAATCTCCGACCCAGGCGGCACCCTCGCCCACCCATTGGAGGTCATGCCCTCGGGCCTGCTCGAGGATCGCCTGCATGAACTCTTTGCGGAGGAGGCCGTGGTCGAGGTTGTGATCGGGGTGCCGAAGACGCTCGGGGGAGAGGTCGGCTATCAAGCGAAGTGGGTTTTGGCTAAACTAGATACCTTGAAAAGCACGTTCCCCACCATGCGCTTCGTAGAGTGGGACGAGCGCTTCACCACACGCCTGGCCCACTCCAGAGACCGGCAGGGACGGCGCAAGGGGGGAAAGAGAGAGCGAGTGGACCACCTGGCGGCCGCCAGCATGTTGCAGGAATATCTGGACCGGAGGGGGGGTCTTGGGTCGGCACAACGAGGCACGTAGGCGCAACTGGGAGGAGCTCGACGTGCGCCTCGACGCCGTGCGATCTTCCGGCCCGTCCCGGAGGAGACGACGCCTCGGGCAGAAGAAACTGCGTCGCAGGCGCAACTCCCCGGTCGGGCCTTCAGTGGTGCTGGCGCTCTTGCTCGTATGCGTCCTCTACGGAGGATACCTGCTCGTGAGTGCGGCATTCGGCAGTGGCGAGGAGGACGAGCCCGTAACGGTCGTGGTCGAGAAGGGGGATACTTTGGACGACGTCGCTGACAAGCTCGAGGAGGCCGGCGTTATAGAGAGCTCCACCTTCTTTAAGCTAAACGCCCGCACTGATGGCACGGACATAAAGCCCGGCGAGTACCAGTTCGCGCCGGGCGAGGACGGCGACGAGATCCTGGTAGCCCTCTCCAGCGGCGACTCGGTCTCGAAGCTGCAAGTGACTATCCCCGAGGGCCTATCACTGAAGCAGACCGCGCGGGCGGTAGAAGAAGGGGTCGGCATCCCCGCCGAGGAGTTCGAGGCGGCGGCCGAAGAGACAGACTACGGGTACGCCTTCCTCGAAGATCCGGCGGTCGAGACCACCGAGGGGTTCCTCTTCCCCAAGAAGTACGAGTTCGAGCAGGACGCCGACGCTTCCCAGATCGTCGATCGGCTCCTCAATCAGTACCTCGTAGAGACGAGAGGTCTCGACTTCGAAGGGGCTCAGGAGCGCCTGAACCTCACCGAGTACGAGCTCGTTACGGTGGCATCCCTCGTCGAGAAAGAGGCCGCCAACGACGAGGAGCGACCCTTGGTGGCCAGCGTGATCTACAATCGCATCCGTGCGGACATGCCCCTGCAGATGGACGCCGCGATCCAGTACGTCTTGGACGAACCCAAGGAAGACCTTTCGCTCGGCGACCTGGAGATCGAGTCACCCTACAACACCTACAAGACCGCCGGCCTGCCGCCCGGTCCGATCGCCAACCCGAGCCTGGAGTCCATCCAGGCCGCCCTCGAGCCGGCACGGACAGACTACCTCTACTACGTCCTCCAGGCCGACGGCAAAGAACACTTCTTCACCAACGACTACGACGAATTTTTGGACGCTAAACAAAAATATGACGAGGAGCGTGACGAGGAGCAAGAGAGTGCGTCGACCTCGATAACTGTCACACACTAATGAAGTAAACGAGAAACTCTGCAGTGTGCTCGTTCGCGACACGCTTTCTTGAACCATTCTGGATCCAATCCCCCTGAATACATGACGCTCCTTTCTACTCCCCGAACTTCCCCTCTTTAGTACCGGGGGCGCTACCTCTAGCCGAGGCCGGGGTCCTAGTCCAAGGGGACTTCAGCCTCGCTATTGGTGAGGCCCTCCGAGTGTTCAGGCCTCCGGAGGGCTTTCGTTTTGCGCTATGCCCGAGTCCTAATGGACTAGGACCGTCGGGAGGTGCCCCTACTCTATCCTCTGCCTAATACTTGGCGGGTGCATCAGGAAGGCATCGATTCAACGGGGGAAGCCAACCTATCACTCTCTGGGCGCAAGCGCTTGACAGGTTTGTTTCCACCGGTCATAGTCGAAGAGGTAAGTAATTCTGTAGTGTTGGATTTTGTACTCTACTAAGGGAGGCGCCATGTCAGCTTCTTTCGTCGCGATCTGGGAGCAGGACGGTGGGCCGCCTTTCCAGGCCCGCCATGGGCTGACGGCGGACGAGTACCAGCAGACCTTCGACCAGCTCGTCGGTCAGGGATTCCGCCTAACCCACGTGAGCGGTTACAGTGTCGGAGGACAGGACCGGTTCGCTGCGATCTGGGAGCAGGACGGTGGGCCGCCATTCCAGGCCCGCCATGGGCTGACGGGAAGAGAATACCAGCAGACCTTCGACCAGCTCGTCGGCCAGGGGTTCCGCCTGCGAGTAGTCAACGGATTCGATTCTCGATCATTCTTCACGCTTTCGCACTTCACGTTTGCTGGAGATATCTCAGCTGAGAATAGGGACAGGTTGATCGACCGCCACAGGTTCGCTTTGTCAAGGATCTCGGGGTGCAACAACCTCTCGGCGGAAGAGAAGGAGAGTCTGAACGAGGCCTACCGGCGCGCCATCCATCACACTACGCTCAACGAGGCCGGTGTGAACGCGAGCGCGCAGGTCGGCGGATCACAATTGAACGTCAATTTCGGAGTCCTGTTTCCCCAAGGTGATGAGGAGATCTCTCAAACGCTCATCCACGAGATGATGCATTGCGCAGGCTTCACGCACCCCGACCGGCGCGATCCTCCTCCCGGCAGCAGCTGTGCCGCACCGAACCCCGCAGTATTTGACTGCCCTAACGACAATGGTCAGTACTTCGGTACGCCTCCACTGCGCGCGGAGTTCTGCATCGCGGGCGACCAGAGCGTCATGCTTCGGCGACTCGAACACAAGGCGGCCGATGAGAAGTGCCACATCAGCGACGACGGCATAGCCACAATTCACAAGCCAAGCCTGTTGTAAGGTTCATGAACATCTCCCGCTTCATATGACCCGGGTTGACTTGGGAATGAAGGTAGGGTTGCGGCGTCCGCGGTTCACCGCCACTGCCGATGGGCGGACCAGCCCGGTACGGGCTCGGTGGAACGCTCAGTTGCCCGCCTCTCGAATTCGGCTGGCGAGATGTCGCTAGGGAGGAGTAGCGGCGGGTCGGCTCGCCTGTAACTGCAACCGCAAGGAGGAGACATGCAGGTTGGACCCACCCTCCAGGAGGGCTCGTCAGGCGAAGCCGTGAAGGTGCTTCAGCGAGCACTTCTGAGAGCAGGATTTGATCCTGGACCCGTTGATGGCGAGTTTGGGCCCATGACAGCAGCAGCAGTTAGAAGCTTCCAGGCCGCGAGAGGCCTGGTAGTCGATGGCATCGTCGGACCTCAGACGTGGACGGCTCTTGGCGAAGGGGAGGTTACCACGCCATGTGCTGATGCGGACACACCGGCCACTCAGCTGACGCAGGCGGCTGCGGAAGAGGCCGTGCTGTGCCTAATCAACGAACAGCGCGCCGCCAACGGCGTCCCAGCACTGACCTTTAACCTGAAGTTGCAAGCTGCTGCACGCCTGCATGCCCAGGACGCCAATGCAATCAGGTGGTGGGCAGGTGGAGGAAGCAAAGTTCACACTAATCCCGTGACGGGTTCGACGCCCGAAAGCCGTATCAGGGAGGCGGGTTACTGCCCTGCGGCCCCACCACCAACTAACGAGAACTGCTACTTCGGCTTTTTCCGAGGGGGCGTCCAATTCCAAGGTAGTACGACGCCCCGCGCGGCTGTCACGTTTTGGATGAACAGTCAAGGCCACCGGGACACCCTGCTCGACCCAGTATTTCGTGAATCCGGGGTTGGGGTCGTGCTGGGCATCGCGGAGAAGGGAACTGACGCTGATAACGCCGATGGTGGTGCCATCTTCGTGCAGACCTTCGGAGGCTGCGCCGTGCCGGGGTAAGACTACGAGCGGAGGGTGCAGCCTAGCGAGATCCTCATAGAGGTGGCAACGATGCGTCTCCTTTTGAAGCAGTTCGCGAGGGGAGCATGAACGTTACGAAACACGCTCTATCCTGGTCGATCATCCTGTATGCCGCCGAAGAGCTGTACCGGGTCCCGCCACTTCTAAAATACCTGCAAAGCTAGGGAAAATTAAGAATCTTAACAATTACGCCAGGACTCTTTGACAGTAGTTTGTATGGGCAAGTAGGCTTCACCTTTTCCGGCTAACCAAGGCTAAACGTCGGCTACTCAGCTCAAGGGGATCCCCACGCAAGCTTCCATACCAAGCTAGAGGCTCCAGATCCGCCTCCGCCAGGAGCCTCAGGTATCCGTGAAGAGAGCGTGTTCGCACCGAAGTTGTGTACTCGGTCCGTGAGCCATCGGGGCGAATCAACAGCACCTCCTCGTCGATCACGTCTCTGGCAAGATCCCAGTGACGTTCACGGAGAACGATTGAGCCATTTGAAGTCCTGTCAAACCCTCTGGTTTGAAACCTTGCAGGCAGCGCATCGCGATGGATGGTTTCCATCAAGAAGCGACCTCCCGGCTTTAGAGCTCGACGAATGCCTCGCAGGGTCCTCACGTCGTCCTCGGGCTTCTCGAAGTATCCGAAAGCGGTGAAGATGTTGATCGCCGCATCGAACCGGCTCTCGAACGGCAACTCTCGCATGTCGCCCTCGATCCACTGGACCTTTGCCCCCTGGGCTTCCGCATCCTCTCGCGCCCTGGCAAGGAACACGCCGCTGAGATCGTAGCCGGTGACGTCGAAACCGCGCTTCGCTAGCGGAATGGTGTGCCGACCGTGTCCGCAGGCAACGTCAAGAACTCGCGCGCCAGGCCTTAGCTCCAGAAGTGAAACGATGCCCTCGACTTGGGCGGTGGTTTCCTCGGGAGCGAGTACCCCCTCATTGATCTCGAAGTAGTCTTCGCCGAAGAATGACTTATACCAAGGCTTGTCGGCCATCGTCCACCTAACGACTAAGCTCACCTGCGCCCCGCGACACCGGTACGTACCCTGCTACGCGAGATGAGCGATTGTAATCACGAATTTTCGCCGCGTTCTCAGGCCCTCGTGGCCGCCCCCGCTCCTGGTAGTTGCCAAGCTGGCGGCCGAAGAGATCGCCAGGCGTAACCGCGAAGCAGTGAGCACCCGCGACTACCTCTAGGATTCTCACTGAAGACACCACGAAGGAGGGGGCTCTTCGTAGCCCTCGTCCGAAGCTAATCGGACTCGCTTAGGAGGGGTCGGCTTCCTCAAGATCCCACTTGGCCTCCTGGACCTTGTGGCGGTGCTCATCGTAAGGGGATCGAAGTACCACCATAAAGGCTTCGTTTGACTTTCGAAGCAGCTTCTCCAGCGCCTCCCGCTGGGTTCTAGACTCGTTAGCTAAAGTCTCTAGGGCATCCTGGGTGCTCTGAGAGTGGTCCTCTGCTGAGCTTTCGGACAAACGTTGGGCAAGCTCAAAGGTTCGCTCCTGGAGCGTAAAGGCGTTGTCCGCCCACGCTTTGTAGGACCGCTGGATCTCCTCGAAAACCTCTTGAAGTTCTCTCTCCGTCCTCTCGTGGTCCATCATTTGAATCGCTCCCTTCTTCCTCCAGGAACGGCGAAGGCGGATAAACTCACCGAACGTATCTCTCGACCGTATAAGCCTTACCAGAAATCCGGGGTAACGCAAGTCTACTTTAGACTCAGGCTCTTCTCATGCCCTCGTGGCCGCCCCTTAAGCGTGCGAGCTCCCGAGAGGACCGAAGATGGGCAGCAAGTGAGGGTTCTATATACGAACTAAGCCGCAAGCTCTTCAGTCGTCCACCACCCCTAAGAAACAAACTCTATGGGTACACCTAAGCGCCACTGACACTTCGGACAAACGGCGGTAGGCTCTTTTTCCACCATGTTCCACAT
>JALZFJ010000149.1 GCA_030867425.1 Actinomycetota bacterium
GTGTTGCTCATGGACGAGCCGACGAGCGCCTTAGACGAAGCCGGCCGCCGCAAGGTCGAGGAGCTTATCCGGGGACTGAACGACCGCCTGGGCCTCACGATAGTCTTGGTGAGCCACGACCTGGATCAGATCGAGCGCGTCGCAGACCGCGTCGTTCTGCTGGCGGCGGGTCGGAGCGAGGGGGAGTGGAGTAAGGAGGAGTTCTTCTCCGGCGAGGGCAGAGAGCAGGCGGAACGGTTCGTCTCGGGGAGGTTGTAGCGTGGCAGGTCTGGAGACGGTGGGATCGGCTTTGCTCGCTTTGGGGCTCGTGGCCGTGGCGGTGGCTTTGAGCCTCTACGAGAGGCTCGGCCTCGAGAAAGATATCGGCATCGCTGTGGTCCGCTCGTTCGTGCAGCTCACTGCGGTAGGGTACGCTATAGATTACATCTTCGGGCTGGAGGGCCTCCTTGCGGTCGTGCTGCTTCTTGCGGGGATGGTCGGGTTCGCCGCCTGGACCTCCGCCCGCCGAGCTAGTGGAGTGCCCCGCGCGCTCCCGGTGGCGGCCGGGGCTATCGGGGTGGCGGCGGTGGCTACTTTGGGCGTGCTGCTTCTGCTCCAGATTGTGCCTCCGACAGCCCGATACCTCATACCCTTGGGCGGCATGGTCATCGGGAACGCCATGAACACCGCGAGCCTGACGCTTACCAGGGTCCGGGACGACGTGGCGGAGCAGCGCACGAAGGTGGAGGCGGCCCTGGCCTTGGGAGCCACCAGCCGCCAGGCCGTCGCTCCCGTGCTAAAAACCGCGCTTAGGAGCGCCATGATCCCGCTCATAGACTCCACGAAGACGACGGGCATCATCTTCTTGCCGGGCGCGATGGTAGGCATGATTATCGCCGGCGCTGACCCTTTAGAGGCTACCCGGCTGCAGATAGTGGTCATGTACATGCTCTTGGGGAGTGTCTCTATCGCGGCGATCCTGGCCGGGCTGCTCTCGTACCGCTCCTTCTTCACTCCGCGCCACCAGCTCAAGCCCGCGACGCTCGACCAATAGGCTCGAACGGCGCCTAACGGACCTTTAGCGAGAGTCCCAGTCGTACTCCGTGTCCTCGGTCGGAACCCAGAGGTACCCAAAGAACTCGAGCTTCTCTATGACCTTGCGGGCGCTCTCCTCGGGCTCCTCCTCGGCGGTCTTGAGGATGAGGTCCGGGGCCGCCGGCGGCTCGTAGGGGTCCGAGACGCCGGTGAACTGCTCGATCTCCCCAGCAAAAGCCTTTTTGTAGAGGCCTTTGACGTCCCTCTCCGCGCAGACTTCCAACGGGGCGTCCACGAAGACCTCTATGAAGTCTATGATCCTCCGCCGTACCTGGTCGCGGGGCTCCTTGTACGGCGAGATGGCAGAGACGATCACCGCGACGCCGTTGCGGGTCAAGAGGTTCGCCACGAACCCGATCCTGAGCACGTTTATGTTGCGGTCTTCCCGGCTGAAGCCCAGGCCCTTAGAGAGGTTCGTCCGCACGATGTCCCCGTCGAGCACCTCGACCCGGCGTCCCCTCTCCCTGAGCTCCTTCTCGACTATCTCGGCGATGGTGGTCTTGCCGGCGCCTGAGAGCCCCGTGAACCACAACGTGAACCCGCGCTCGTTGTCCTGCATGCGGCCCCTTCCTAAGAAACCGTCTATTGTTTCTCCTAGCCCCGTAGTGTACGCGCCGGAGGCAGCTCAGAGTAGTTAGCTGCCGAGCACCGGCCTCGAATCCCGGCGCGCGATGGAGAACGCGAAGTAGAGGGCTATCGCCCAGATCACGAGGATGACAGCGTAGACGAAGTGGTTGGTCCCCGGATCTACCCCGATGGCTTTCAGGAAGGTGCGGGCGTTGGTGAGGAGGATCACGCCTCCCACTGCCGTGCCCAGGACCCGCGGGTGCAGGTGGCGCACTAACCAGGCCGCGAGGGGTGCGGCGATGACGCCGCCTATGAGGAGCGCGGCGACTATGCTGAGCGGTATCTCCGCGAAGCTCAATGAGATGAGGAAGCCTACGCTGGCGCACATGGCGACCACGAACTCGCTCGTATCCACAGTACCGACGACCTTTCGCGGCTCCATGCGGCCGGAGGAGAGCAAGGACGGCGTAGAGATGGGTCCCCAACCGCCTCCGCCGGCCGCATCCAGGAACCCGGCTACAAGGCCTAAGGGAGCCAAGAACTTCCTCGAGATGGGCTTTTCGGTAATAAGGTTACCCACCTTAAAGGAGAATCGGATCAGGATGTAGGCGCCGAGGCCGAAGAGGAAGATCGCCACAATCGGCTGAGCAGCCTCCGCCGAGATGGAGCTAAGGACCACCGCCCCGAAATAGGCTCCTATGCCTCCCGGGATGGCCATCCACACGATCTTGGTCCAATCCACGTTGCCGAACCTCCAGTGCGAGATCCCCGACACCAAGGTCGTACCTATCTCCGAGAGGTGAACGCTGGCCGAAGCCGCCGCCGGCGCTATTCCCACCGTCAACAGCAGTGTCGTGGAAGTCACCCCGTAGGCCATCCCCAAAGAGCCGTCAACCAGCTGGGCGATCAAACCAACCACCGCCAAAACGAAGAGGGTCCTCATACCTTGCCCAACCTCCCTATCATAACTTTGTCTATACAATAGATAGACAATAGGGGGCTTTAGGGGAACAGCTGGGCATTGTCAACCTTTTTGGTACCTTGTTAAGCGGTTTCGCTGTATTCTTTGGAGAGGTAGATTTGAGAAAGGTGTGATCGTGGCGCGGAAGGTGGAGTTTTATTTCGATCTCGTGAGCCCGTACTCGTACTTGGCGCACGGGCGTGTGGGGCATATGTGCGAGGAGCACGGAGCGGAGCTGGTTTTGCGGCCGATGCTCCTCGGGGCGGTGCACAAGGCGGTCGGGCTGCAGGCCCCGATAGAGGTAGCGAGCAAGAGGCGCTACCAGGTACGGGACATACACCGCTGGGCCGAGCACTACGGGCTGCCGATTCGACTCCCGGAGCCGTTCCCCTTTCGCACCCTGAAGACCATGCGGGTGGCGATAGTCCGTTTAGGGGAGGGGGATCTCGAGCCGTTTGTCCGGGAGGCGTTCGCGCTTTACTGGGAGGAGGGCGGGGCACCGAAAGGCACAGAAGAGGCCGACGAGGACGGACCCTTACGGGAAGTGGCGGCGCGTATCGGGGCAGATCCGGAGGAGGTCCTGGAGAAAGCAGCCTCCGGTGAGGCCAAAGAAGCCCTCAAAAGCGCCACCAGCGAGGCCCTCGAACGGGGTGTCTTCGGGGCACCGACCTTCTTCGTCGGCGAGGAGATGTTCTGGGGTAACGACCGGCTTCACTTCGTCGAGGGGGCCCTGAAAGGGGGCTGAGCTCGTAAGCCCGACTCGACTAGTTCGGATCTACCCCTTCTCTTGACTCGACCCGCGTCCACCTCATGACGCCGTCCACGCCGTTCGGCTCGCCGAGCGCGTTCAGCGCGGCGCGGAGCTCTTCTACCTCCCCCTTCGGCAGGATCCGTTCGGCATTTGTACGGAACTTAGTCTCTAGCTCCTCGTCGCTCAAGGGGTTCTCCGGCCCGCCGCGGTTGTGGGAGACGCGGGCTTCGCGCACACCGCCGCCCTTGAGGCGGACACGCAGCACGGCCGGGAACTGGTTCGGGAAGTTACGATCGCACTCCTCGTCGGCGACGCACCGGACGCGGGAGGCGAGGCCGAGCTTCCGGGGATCTTGAATCGCCTCGTCGGTGAAGTCGTCCAACGAGACACCCAGGCCCCCGCCGCCCAACAGGGCGGTGGCGACCGTGAACGGGCCGCTGAACTTTGCCGCGTAGCCCGTTTTGGGTTTCGCCTTTTCGTCTTCGGGCTGGGCGATGGTGCGCAGGGTTGGCGTCGCGACGCCGAGCTCTATCTCCTCGATCTGCTCAACGTTAAGGTCCTCTTCCTTGAGCTTGAGGGCCGCGTCTATGCCGGCGTGGGTGAAGTGGTTGGCGGGGTAGGGCTTGAAGAACACGCGGGGCAGCTCCCACTCCTCGCCCAAAGAGCGCGTGAGGGCTTCGGCGTCGGCCTCCTCGTCGAGGTAGGCCTTAAAGAAGCCGAACCTGCCCTCGAAGATGGTCGGAGGCCCGGTGAGGCCGTGCCGGGCGAGTTCGGCAGCTGTGAGGGCGGCGTGGGCCGCCCAACCGCAGTGGACGGGCTTCACCGTCCCGCCGGTCCGGTTGGCCTCGAGGAGACCGGAGCCCATGCTCGCCGAGATAGCGACCGCGTGCCCGATACCCTCCTCGTCGAGACCGTAGAGCATGGCTGCTGCCAACGCGCCGCCCAGGGTGCCGGCGATGGAGGTCGCGTGCAAACCCTTCTCGAAGAAGACGGAGTTCCCTAGCTTCTCGTCGTACCCGGCCATGCCGACCCGGACCGCGAGCTCGTCTCCAGCGGCGACGGCGGCGAGGAGGTCCCTGCCCGGAGCGCCAGACTCCTCGGCCGCCGCCAAAGCTGCCGGGACGACCGCCGCGCTCGGATGCAAGACCGACGGCAGGTGCGTATCGTCGTAGTCGAGCGCGTGCGCCAGGGTACCGTTCACGAGGGCCGCGCTCGGGGCTGCATACCCTCCGCCGCCTTTCCCGACGACGCTCGCCCGTCCTTCGCCGCCCCAGGCGTCTACCACCTCGCCGACCACGAGGGCAGGCTCCGTCCCGCTCGCCGCGAGCGCTACGCCGATTATGTCAGTGACCCTGCGTCGGGCATCCCGAAGGATGCTTTCCTCGACCTCACCTTCCCTCACCCGGACGGCGAACCTCGAGACCTCCTGCAGCAAGGTTCCGGGCGTCACCGCTCTACTACCGCCAGGGGACGCACCGGTGAGCCGGTCCCTCCTGTGATGTTCAAGGGTGCTAGGACGAACGCGAACTCGTAGACCCAGTCCGCCGCGAGCTCCGTAAGGTTCATGACCTCGATTATGTGAATGCCCCTCTCGACGAGGAGCAGGCGGTGGACCGGGAGCAGCCGGTGTCCAACACTAGGTTTTATCTGCTCGTAGGCGATGGTCTCTCCGCCCGTCGCTCGCACGCCCTTCTCGGCGAGCCAGCGCGCAGCCCCCTCGGTCGGTCCCGGCACGCCGGTCTCGTGACCGAGGAACGCCTCGGCGTCGCTGAAGTTGCGGGCCCAGCCGGAGCGGACGAGGGCGACATCCCCGGGGCGCACCTCGACGTCGGCCTTCTCCGACGCGGCCTCGAAGTCTTCTTCCGTGATGCCGTACCCGCTGGGGAGGACGTCCACGCCGTGCAAGCTCGCGACGTCGAGGAGCACGCCGCGGCAGACCATCGGCTTCAACGCGTCTACGCCCAAAGTCGAGAAGCGACCGCCGCGCTGGGCCTCTTCGGCGTAGACGCCGCCGTGGAGCTTCCCTTCGTAGGAGACGTGGGCGAGGGCGTCCACGTGGGTCCCGGTGTGGCCGCCGGTAACTAACAGCTCGTTAGCAGACGAGCTGCCGTCCTCGCGCACCATGTCGCCGTGCCGGCGCATCAAGGACATGCGAAAAGGCGGGTGGTTGGGCGAGTGGGGTGTCTCGGCGGCAAGCGGCTGCGCCAGGTCGTAGATGTCTGTCCCCGACGCTATAGTTTCCAGCAGCCCGCTCATGACACCCTTTCCTCCTCGCCCCG
>JALZFJ010000313.1 GCA_030867425.1 Actinomycetota bacterium
CGGCCCGATAAAAGCAACGTGCTCGAGTGTCCAAGCTACCTTTCGAGCCTGTTTCGGGACGAAAAGGAGGGCCGGGGTTGTTGCCCCGGCCCTCCCTGGGGTTTTCTCGAAGGTGTCTTTGGAGCAGTTAGGAGGCTTCTTAGCTCTCCTGAAGCTCGGCCCGGACGATCACTCGCTGCGAGTAATCGGGGAGTGTGCACGTCTGCAGGCTCAGTATGTTCCTGCCCTCCAGGGGATCCATCACGTACAGGGCCGTCGGATCCACCGTCAAAACATCGAAGACCTCGTAATCGTACTCTTCGTCGTTGGCGTCGGTGACGGTTATATGTTCTCCCACCTGGACGTCGTCTATGTCGTAGAAGGCGAGGAAGCTGGGCGTGCCCGGGTAGCCGAGGCGGTGGCCGGCGAGGTACACGTTTGCTTCGTCCTGCCACGGGAAGCCGGTGCCTAAGAGGTGGATACCGGCGTAGTCCCTAAGAGAGTCCTCGTCCTCGCCGAACGTGTCGGGAAAGGGGGACTCGTTTACGCGATCCATGCTGGGCACGGTGACCGTCAGGGTCTTGTCCGCGGGGCCGTCGTCCTGCACCTGTTGCTCGGCAGGCGCACTCGGCGCGACCTGCTCTTCTTCGGGCGGGGCCTGCCCCTCTTCCGAACCACCGCAGGCGGCCAGGGTAGCCACCATCGCCAGGGTCGAGATCACCAACAAGAGCTTCCCTATGCGCACGTTCGTCTCCTCTTTAATCGCTCTACTTGCCGAGACCGGCGACCGAGAAGAAATATCCTGCCGGTTTCTCACGGACACATACTGTATCAAAGATTTTACGTGTTTCATCAACCCAAAGTAGGATTTTCGTCGACCGGAAGTAGCAGAAGATGCCGCGTGGAGCTGGCCCCCTACGAGGAGGCGAAAGAGCCAGGTCGGCGGCTTACCCCGGTTCCCGCAGCGCGCGGACGAAATCCTCAACGGTGTAGAGATACTCGGTCGAGCCAGGCTCGGGCCGCGGGTTGACGGAGACGAGGTCGAAATTTCTGAGCACCTTTACGAGCTCTTTGGTCTCGAGCCGCACCGCACTCCAGCCCTCACCGGGGATCCTGGCCCGCCAGTGCACGTAGAACCGCTCGGCTTCTACGAAGCTTTCGAAGACGCAGACCACCTCGCCTTCTCTCGCGCTGTAGGAGAGGTAGCCGGGGACACTGCCCTCCATGCGCTCCATCAGCACGTATTCCCTATGCTCCCGCAGGCGATCCAAGAAGCGTAGCCTCCTATCGATGCGCTCCCGTTGGAGCCCTCTCCTTAACTCGTGAGCCTCTCCGGGGCTTCGTGGGGCAGGTCGTGCGCCTCGGCTACGGGCTCGGAGACGAGGCTACCCCGCAGGGTCGAGAGGCCCTTGGCGAGGGCGGGGTCGGAAGAGGCAGCCCCCTCAGTGCCCTCGTCGGCGATCCTTACGAGGTAAGGTAACGTCACGCTGGTCAGGGCCAGGGTCGAGGTGCGAGCCACCGCACCGGGGATGTTCGCGACGCAATAGTGGACCACGCCTTCCTCGACGTAGGTCGGGTCCGAGTGGGTGGTGGGCCGGCTGGTTTCGACGCACCCTCCCTGGTCCACGGCGACGTCCACGATCACCGACCCACCGCGCATGCTCCTGACCATCTCGCGGGTTACGAGCTTGGGCGCCTTCGCCCCGTGGACCAGCACGGCGCCTACGACCACGTCCGCCCCCTTCACGTAAGAAGCCGTCCTCGCCCTGTTCGGGATCACCAGATCGGCTCTGCCCTCGAAGATATCGGAGAGGTACGCCAGCCTCTTGGGGTTCGTATCCAGGACGCTCACGATCGCCCGCATTCCTAAGGCTATCTTGGCGGCCTCGGTTCCGACCACGCCGCCCCCGATTATCGTAACCCTCGCGGCGGGTGTCCCCGGCACCCCGCCCAAGAGCAGCCCCGCGCCCCCTTGCGGGCTCTCGAGGTGGTGTGCCGCGGCCTGTATCGCCATCCTCCCCGCGACCTCGCTCATCGGCGTTAGCAGAGGCAGGCTCCCGTCCGAAAGCTCGACCGTCTCGTAGGCGATCGAGTTTACCTTGCGCTCCAAGAGGAACTCCGTGAGCCCCTTGTCGGCGGCCAGGTGCAGGTAGGTGAAGAGCTCTTGACCCTCCTTAAAAAGCTCGTACTCCTCCGGGGTAGGTTCCTTGACCTTCGCGATTAGGTCCGCCGCCTCGAAGACCTCCTCGGCGCTCCCGACGATGTGCGCGCCGGCCTCGGCATACCCCTCGTCGTCGAAACCTGCGCCCACCCCGGCCCCTTCTTGCACGATCACCTCGTGGCCGTGATGTGTCACCTCGGCGATCCCGTCCGGCTGCATCGAGACCCGCATCTCGCCGTCCTTGACCTCTTTGGGAACCCCCACCACCGTAGCAGTCATGTGCTCTCTCCTTCTCGCTAGCACTCTGCCATCCGTACCCACAGCAACCTTACCAAAGAAAGGACGAGGATCACGTGTCGAACAGGATCGGCCACTGTTGTTTTTCTCCTCTTGTGGTATACGCTGTCCGGTAACTATTTATGGAGGAGCGTATCTTGGCAAGGCTGCTCTTCGCGGTGTTGATGCTCTTAACCCTGGCCTCTTGCGGCGCCCAACCTGCAACCCAAGAAGACGCTCCTCGCGAAGCCGGTGCCTCCGAAGAGCCCACCTCCTCGGAGGAAGGTTCTGTGGGCGAGGAGACCGCCGAACCTAACACCTCGAGGACCGTAGCCGTCCGCGACCCAGAGCCCAGCCAGAACACGACGTCCAACCCCGCCGTGGGCGCTTCGGGGATGGTCAGCTCCGCGAACCCGTTCGCTACGCGGGCGGGTCTGGAGGTCCTCTCTGAAGGAGGGAACGCGTTCGACGCGGCGGTGGCGGTCGGGGCAGCTCTGGGGGTCGCCGAGCCGATGATGAGCGGCGTCGGCGGGTACGGGGCGATAGTCCTCTACGACGCCGAAGAGGGCCGGACGTGGTTCCTCGACACCGGCAGCAGGACGCCCGCGGGGCTCGACCCCAGCGCGTTCCGTTCCTCCACGCCGAACTATGTGGAGAACCGTTGCGGCGCCAAGGCCGTGGCCACTCCGGGCAACGTGAACGCGTGGGAGACCATGTGGGAGGAGTACGGCGAGCTGGAGTGGCGGAGCCTCTTCGACCCCGCCATAGAGCTCGCCGAAGGCGGGTTCCCCGTAGGCGACGTCACGGCCGGTTGGATCGACGCGTCGTTCTCCTACTTCCCTGAGCACGCACAGGGCATATACGGGAGGGGCGGCGTGCCCTTGAGGGCAGGGGAGCCCCTTGTGCAGGAGGACCTGGCGAGCTCTTTAGAGCTGATCGGCGAACAGGGTGCGGGCGCGTTGTACGAGGGCGAGTTGGCCCGGACCATCGACGCCACCATGCGCGGTTACGACGGCTACCTGAGCGCGGACGACCTGAGGGCGAACCGCGCCCGGTGGCGGGACACCGTAAGCATAGACCATTGGGGCTACGAGGTGGTCACGGCTTCCCCGCCGGCCACCTCGTGGGGGACCCTCCTCAGGCTGGGGATAATAGGGCGGTACAACCTGCAAGAAGCCGACCACAACAGCGTCTCTTACCTGCACACGGTCACGGAGGCCTCCAAGCTGGCCGGTCGGGCGAGCCGGGACTACGCCTCCGACCCGGAGATAGCCCCGACGCCGCTCGGCTCTCTGCTCTCGGAGGAGTTCTTTGCAGACATAGCCGCGGGCATAGACCCTTCGCAGGCGTCGCCCAACGCGCCGTTCGGTGGACCGTTCGGCACGCCTAACCGCTGTCCGCCCCAGAGTTACCAGCCCACCTACGCGGCGACAAACCCACCCCTCGAGGCGCAAGCCGACGCGCAGTCCCACACCACACACTTCGTCGTGGCGGACAAGGAGGGGAACGTGGTCAGCTCGACGCAGTCCTTGGGCAACATCTTCGGGAGCAAGGTGATGCCTGAAGGTACGGGCATCTGGCTCAACGACGCCCTCTCCTGGTCCCGCTTCGAGCCCCCGGGCAACGTCTTCGACGTCTACCCCGGCCGCCAGAGCCTCTACGCGCTCTGCCCGACAATCGTCTTGAGCGACGGAAGGCCTGTCATCGCCATAGGCACCCCCGGCGGCCGCACCATCCAGCAGACGACGACGCAGATGCTCACGAACCTCATAGCCTTCGACATGAACATCCAGCACGCCATCTCCGCCCCCCGCGTCAGCACCGCGCCCCCGAACGCGCTCGTGGTCGAGACCGGCATACCGCAGTCCGTCCGCGGCGAGCTGGCGGCCCTGGGCCATAACGTGCAGGTAGACGAGCGGGGCCTGGGCAACGCCCACGGCCTGACCATAGAGTACGATGCGCAAGGCAGACCGGCGCGGTTCACGGGGGGAGCTGACCCACGCGGCGAAGGGATCGCGGCGGGGTATTAGCCCCTGGCAATGGAGCACCCTGGGCTTTAGACTTTTCTGCGGTTCTCAGCGCGAGGAGATTTTGAGCCCGTGACTAACCTTTTCCACAACGCTCGTGAGAATCGGCTGCGCGCCTTCTGGCGCCTGCTCCTACAGTTTGTGCTGGACACGATCGGCGCTGCGCTCCTGGGGAGCCTGGCGTTCGTGGCGATCACCCTTTTCGGCGGAGCAACCCTGGGGGCCGGAGCTCTGGAAGGCCTCGCCGCGTCGCCTGCTTTTGCGACGGTCATCAGCGGGATGTCTCTCGTCGCGGCGCTCTTTAGCGTGTGGCTCGCGGGCCGTTTTTTCGACCGCCGGCCGTTCTCGGGGTTCGGGCTGAGGTTGGACCGGGGGTGGTGGCTGGATTTCGGCTTCGGGCTCCTCCTGGGAGCTTTCTTGATGACGGGTATCTTTCTCATCGAGCTTGCGGCCGGCTGGGTGAAGGTGGTCGGCACGTTAGAGGCGATCAGCGACCGGTCCTTCTTCCCCGCCATCCTGGCGCCGGTCGTGTACTTTCTGTGCGTAGGCTTCTACGAGGAATTGGTCTCACGCGGCTACCGACTGCAGAACATGGCCGAGGGGCTGAACATTCCGGGCCTGGGATCTAAGGGCGCGGTGGTCCTAGCATGGGTGCTCTCGTCGTCGCTCTTTGGCCTGCTCCATCTGCCCAACCCGGGTGCTACCGCGGTCAGCACGATCAACATCACCTTCGCGGGGCTCCTCTTGGGAACAGGCTACGTCCTGACCGGCCGTCTCGCCATCCCCATAGGGCTGCACGTAACCTGGAACTTTTTCCAGGGCAACGTCTTCGGCTTCCCGGTGAGCGGCATCGAACCCATAGGTGCGACGTTCATCTCTATTGAGCAGGGCGGACCGCCCCTCTTCACCGGCGGTGCCTTCGGCCCTGAGGCCGGACTCCTCGACATCGCCGCGACCGTCATCGGGAGCCTACTGATCTGGCTCTGGGTCCGCGTCCGTTCCGGCGAAGCGACCATCCAGGAGTCCATCGCCGAACCCCCGGTCGGCAAAGCGGAGGAGCCGAGAGCCTTCGGCGAAAACCCCAAAAGCTGAAAGGCCGCCGCTTATTCCGACACACGCAGGACGAGTACGGCGACGTCGTCGCGGGGACCGTATTCTTGAAAGTTCAGGACAGCGCTCTCTACGCGGTCGGCGAGGGTCTGCGCGTCGAGGCCGATGGAGGAGCGCAGGAGGGACGCGAGCCGCTCCTCGCCGAAGAAGGAGCCATCTGGGGATCGGGCCTCGACGCCCCCGTCGGTGTAGAGTACCAGGGAGTCGCCGGGGGAGAGGCGGGTTACCTGTTCGGTGAGGTTCGGGTCCTCGAACACGCCGATAGCGCGGCCCGGGAGGTCGATCTTGCTCACACCACCGTCGGCCTCGAGCACCAATCGTAGTCGATCCGCTTGCCTGGTAGAAACACCGAACGATTCGAGTTCATCTCCACGACGTCTCCGGCAGAACCCCCGCTTCCCAGAAACGAACCGCAGGCGCACTCACGGCCGGGGAGTTATAAAATGGGCAATTAGGGTATCTTAACCTCCGTAAACCAAAGAGAGGACAAAGAGAGGAGAAACCATGGCTTTTGAGCTTCCGCCGCTTCCCTATGATTACAACGCGTTGGAGCCGCACATAGACGAGCAGACCATGCGTCTGCACCACGACAAGCACCATAACACCTACGTCAACAACCTCAACTCGGCACTTGAGAACTACCCAGATCTCCAGAATAAGAGCCTCGAGCAGCTCATCTCCGATCTGAACTCCGTGCCCGAGGACATCCGCAGGACCGTCCGCAACAACGGCGGGCAGCACTCCAACCACTCGATGTTCTGGGAGATCATGAGCCCGAACGGCGGAGGCACACCCGCAGGCGATCTCGCGTCCGCTATCGACTCCAGCTTCGGCTCTTTCGACGCCATGCAAGAGCAGTGGTCGGCCATGTCCGCCCCGGGTTCGGTCTTCGGGTCGGGCTGGACCTGGCTCATCGCTGCCCCCGATGGCTCTCTGAGTGTCGAGTGCACCCCGAACGGCGATTCCCCGCTCATGGAGGGCAAGACCCCGATAATCGGGATCGACCTCTGGGAGCACTCCTACTACCTTAAGTACCAGAACGCGCGCCTGGAGTACGTGAGCGCATGGTGGAACGTGGTCAACTGGGAAGAGGCTGAGCGCCGCTACGGAGCCGCCAAGTCCTAGAGCGACCGTAGTCGAAAGATACATGGTAGCCCCGGAGGAGACGTCTCCTCCGGGGGCTCCTCTCGCTATCTCCCCCACGAGCAGGTCCTCCGGTACACTTGTCGGGAGGTTCTCGGAGCGGAAGGGGTATTAAAAGGATGCGTCTGGTCGTGATCGGAGGGGTAGCCGCAGGGACGAAGGCGGCCTCGAGGGCACGTAGGGTGGACCCCAACCTTGGGATAACTATCTACCAGGAGGAGCCAGAGATCTCCATCAGCGAGTGTGGCCTGCCGTATTTGATCTCTGGTGCCGTCGAGGGCCGCGACGCCCTCGTCGCCCGCACCCCCGAGCAGTTCGCCGAGAAGGACGTCGAGGTCCTCACCCGCCACAGCGTAACGGAGCTAGACCCGGAGAACAAGAGGCTCCTCGTCGAGAACCTGACGACCGGCGAAAAATTCGAGGACTCTTACGATCGGCTCGTGATCGCCACGGGCGCCAAAGCCGTCCTCCCCCCCATCCACGGTGCTGGCCTCGACGGCGTCTTCACCCTGCGCTTCCTGACGGACACCGACGCTATAACACGGTACGTGCAGGAACACTCGCCAAAGAAAGCCACGGTAGTCGGCGGCGGGTATATAGGTCTCGAAGTCGCCGAGAACCTCAAAGAACTCGGGATGGAGGTATCGCTGGTCGAGGCGGAAGGCAAGGTCGCTCTGGATTACGGCCCCGAGGTCTCCGAAAAGATCGAGGAACACCTCAAGGAGAAGGACGTTGGGGTCTACACCGGTTCAAAAGTCGAGGAGTTCACAGGCGACGGACGGGTCCGGGGCGTGAGGGTCGGCGAGACGGAGCTCGAGACAGAGCTCGTCATCGTCGGTACCGGCATAAAGCCTTGCGTAGACCTGGCCGAGGAGGCGGGAGCAGAGATCGGGGCCTCCGGCGCGATCCGGGTGGACCGACGCCTCCGCACAAGCCTCCCCAACGTGTGGGCTGCCGGGGACTGCGTCGAAACAGTGAACCTGGTGACGGGCGAGTCGACCTGGGTGCCCCTGGGCGACACGGCGAACCAGATGGGTCGCGTCGTCGGCACGAACGCGACCAGAGGCTACGATAGCGAAGATATCCTCGAATTCCCGGGCGTGTTGGGGACCGGCGTCTTCAAGGTCTTCGACCTCGGGGTGGCGAAGACAGGGCTTTCCGAAGAAGCGGCCGAGAACGCAGGCTTCGCGGTCGTAACGGCCGCCATCAGCTCCGCCGACAAAGCCACCTACTATCCGGGGGCAAGCCCGACGTTCGTAAAGCTCATCGCCGACGGAGCGACGGGTCGGCTACTAGGCGCGGAGATCGTCGGCGGAAACGCGGACAAGTACGTGGATATCTGCGCCACGGCCATCTGGGGCAGGCTCTCCTACCCGGACCTCGTCAACCTGGACCTCGCCTACGCCCCGCCCTTCGGTCCCGTTTTGAGCCCTATCATAGGAGCCGCGAGCGTCCTCGAAGGCGAGTTCGAGAAGGAAACCGAAGGCGTCCGTGCAACGGAGTAGGTTTGGAGGTCGGCCTTTGGTCGGCACCGACGGCGCCGCTTCCGCTCGGCTCACCAATTAACCCGGTATGCTGGCGACGGCCCTTTCTATCTCCTCTTCCGGGTGCTCAATATCCGGCAGATCACCGGCTAGGTACTGCTCATAGGCGGAGAGGTCGAAGTGACCGTGGCCGCAAAGATTAAAGAGAATGATCTTCTCCTCCCCCGCTCCCCTCGCCTCCAGCGCGAGGTCGACGGTCGCCCTGATGGCGTGCGTTACCTCCGGCGCGGGCACGATGCCCTCGGCACGGGCGAAGAGCACCCCGGCCTCGAAGGTCGGGTTCTGAGCGTAGGCGCGGGCCTCGACGAGCCCCTCGTCCACGAGCGCCGAGACTATGGGCGAGTCGCCGTGGTAGCGTAACCCCCCGGCGTGGATCCCGGGCGGGACGAATGTGTGCCCTAAGGTGTACATCTTCATCATCGGCGTCGTCCCGGCGGTGTCTCCGAAGTCGTAGACGAAGCGGCCCTTCGTGAGCGTGGGGCACGAGGCGGGCTCGACGGCGAGGATGCGGGTGCCTTTGTCCCCTTCGAGGTTCTCCCGGATGAAGGGCAACGCGACGCCGCCGAAGTTCGAGCCGCCGCCGACGCAACCTACCACGACGTCCGGGTACTCACCGGCCATCTCCATCTGCTTCAGGGACTCCTGGCCGATTATCGTCTGGTGCAACAGGACGTGGTTCAGTACGCTCCCCAAGGAGTATTTCGCGTCCTCGTTCGTCGCCGCGTCTTCGACAGCCTCGCTTATGGCTATCCCCAGAGACCCCGGCGAGTCCGGGTCCTCCTCGAGGATGTTCCGACCCGCTTGCGTGAGATCCGTGGGGCTGGCATGGACCGTGGCACCGTATGTCTCCATCATGATGCGGCGGTACGGCTTCTGCTCGTGGGAGACGCGCACCATGTAGACCGTGCAATCGAGGCCCATCTGACGGCAGGCGAAGGCCAGGGAAGAACCCCATTGTCCTGCGCCGGTCTCGGTGGTTAGGCGCGCGACGCCTTCCTGCCTGTTGTAGTAGGCTTGGGGGACAGCTGTGTTCGGCTTGTGGCTGCCCGTGGGCGAGCCCCCCTCGTACTTGTAGTAGATGTGGGCGGGAGTATCCAGGGCTTTTTCGAGGCGGCGGGCGCGGAAGAGGGGGGTCGGCCGCCAGAGCGCGTAGATCTCGCGCACCTCCTCGGGAATGGGCACGAAAGGTTCGGCGGTCACTTCCTGGTGGATGATCTCCTTCGGGAAGATCTCCGCGAACGCCTCCGGACCCACGGGTTCACGCGTCGCCGGGTTCAGCGGCGGCGCGAGCTTGAACGGCAGATCCGGGACGACGTTGTACCAGCTTTCGGGCAACGATCGCTCGTCGAGCAGAAACTTCGTGGGCTCCATACGAAAACCTCCGATTTATAGCTGTCAGCTTGTCAGCTTACAGAATTTCCGGTGGTCGGGTTAGGAGACCACGGAAGCTCAGATGCGCGACTTCCTCCCTAACTCTTCCAAGCCCATTTGGCGGTGGAGCGTCGAGTGCTTCTTTCGAGGAGACGGACGCCGGGCGCGCAAATCTCGCACACCTACTCGCAGATATCGCAATAACATGGCTACCACACGTATGCTTGGGCGATGGCCTCTTCCAGGTAAGCATCGTAACCTTCCCCAGGGCTTACCGGCTCTTTGATCGCCGAACTAGGAGGTTGTGCGGGTCTGGGAGGAGAATTGGGGACGGTGTCGTACCCGCGCTCCGGTAACGGGGTTTCGCTGTGCATGGACTTCGCTGGCTCCGTGTCCGCCGGGTTTGGTTGGATGGCGGGAGATTTGTCGCCGCTTTCGCGGCTAGCAGACTCGCCGCGCGACCATCCGGGGTCTACCTGGTTGCCCGTCAGCGTCTCGTAGACGGCGAGGGAGATCTCCTGGATAACGTCGCGGGCCTCGCCCTCACGGGCGTCCCTGGAAAGGACGACGAGATAGTAGTGCTTCTCGGTACCGGAGCGGTCTTTGTAGAAGACGACGCCAGCATCGCCGAAGCTGTCGATGTAGGAGCCCGTCTTGTGGGCGATGCGAACGTCGAGGGGGAGCATCTCCGGGATGCGATCCTCGAAAGTCGTCTCCGTCATGGCGTCGAGCATCTCGGCGGAGAGGTCCTCGCTGGTAAAACGCGGGTCGGAGATGCGCTCGATCAGGCGCAGCACGTCGTCCGGGGTCGTGTAGTAGCCGGCGTGATCAGCGTATTGGCTGTTCTCCATCCCCATGCCCTCGAGCTCGGCCTTTATCTTCTCTTCCCCGAGGCGGCGGTTGAGCATCTTCCACGCGGTGTTGTCGCTGAGGTTGACGAGGTAGTAGGCACAGTCACGCAAGGATAAGGAGTATCCCTCCGGATAAGCGTGGAGCACGCCGGAGCCGTACCCCTGGATGTCCGTAGGCAGGATGTGGATCCCCTCCTCCAGGTCCAGCTCTCCCCGCGCCGCGGCCCTGTAGAGGGCCACGAACGGTGGCAGCTTGCCGATGCTGGCCGCCCCGAACTCCTCTTCGCCCCGCAACGAGAGCCTCGTCCCCGAAGCAGGCTCCAGCACCGCGACACCGTAGACGCCCCCGCGGCCTCTAGCTATCTCTTCGATCCGATCCTCCAATACCTCCGCATCGAAGCCGGGCGCTGCTTCCGGCGGGGTCAGCGGGCCTAAAACGGTCGGTCGCGCGACTGTCTCGACGATCCGCTCCTCCGCCGGCTCCCCGACCAAGAGCAAGACGAGGCCGGCTACGACAAAGGCCAACGCGAGCGAGATCCCGTGCAAAACCGACCAGCGCCGCACTGTAGCACGGTCTCGCCTCGGGTCGTTCCACCTCTCGATGCCGCCGTCCGGAACCTCCAACTGGCTCAAGGTCACCGCCGCAAACCACCTCCCCGTACCGGTCAACGAACACGTGCCACCAGCGGCGCATAGGTCACGTAACTTCGTCTAGCTTAACAAATTTTCAAAGAATTTTACGTTCGCAAAGGTATGATATCGGTGTGAGCGCACTGCCCCAGATCGGGGTAGTTCACCGTTGGGCATGCTCCTCGCCGTCGGGTTCTTCGGGAATCCGCGTCTTCTTCCCTTAGGGGGAAAGGCGCAGGTGTGAGCGGTAACGCTCTCACGTTAGCGCCGATTCTTAGCCCTGTTCTGGGTTCCGCTACGCCGCTCGTGGGGTCGGGAGGGCCTCGCAGCAAAAAGAGACCTGTATGCCTAAGCTTGCCAATGCCACGAACCAGAAGATAATCAGTAGGGGCGTGGAAGCAGTGTTTCCCGCCGGTAAACTCTTTCTTAAAGTTGGGTTAACTCTGCTCGCCGGCCAGGTAAAGATCCAGAAACGCGGCGATCCTGGGATACGCGTCAAGGCGGTTCTTGAGCTTGGCGAGGCCGTGACCCTCGTCCTCATACAAGAGGTACTCCACCGCGCCACCGTTCTCGCGGACTTTGTCCACGATCTGCTCAGCCTCTCCGACCGGCACGCGCGGGTCGTTCTTGCCGTGGATCACCATGAGGGGAGCTTTTATCTTTTCGGCCTTGTGAATGGGGCTTATGGACTCCAAAAAAGGGCGGTCGCGCTCCAATGTGCCGTACTCGGGCTCGCGCAAAGCGCGCCGGTAACTGCCAGTATTCTCCAGGAAAGTAACCAGGTTAGCGATGCCTACGATGTCCACCCCGGCCGTCCACAGCTTAGGGTACTCCGTGAGGGCGGCGAGCACCATGAAGCCGCCGTAGGATCCACCCATCACGGCGATGCGCTCGTGCCCCTTCTCGAACAGCCACTCAGCCGCGCAGGCCAGATCCTTTACTGAGTCCATTCGAAGGTACACGTCGTCGAGGTGGGTGTAGGCTTTCCCGTAGCCCGTGGAGCCCCGGACGTTCGGCATAAAGACGGCGTAGCCCCGTCCGAGGAGATACTGAGTTACGGGGGCGAAGAGGGGGCGCGACTGCGACTCCGGACCGCCGTGGACGTTGATGACGACAGGCGCGTTCTGCGCATCAGGCTCGTAGAAGAGAGCGGGGATCTCGCGCCCATCGAAAGTCGGGTACCGGACTACTCCTGGGCGCCGGAAGGTGCGAGGCGGGATGCCCGCGGTCGAGGAGCGTGTAACGCGCCTGGGCTCCCCGTCGGGCAGGTCCACGACCCACACGTCCGAGTTGCGGTTCGGGGCGGTCAGGGTAAAGCAGAGCCTCTTCCCATCCGGGGAGAACTCGAAGCCGTCGAGGACGCCCTGTGGCATCTCGGGCCCCGGGATGCGCCTCCCCCTGCCGCTGAAGAGCATGAAGTCCGAGTAGCCTTCGACGTTGCGGCTAGTCAGCAGGTAGCGGCCGTCTTCGGAGAGCTCGACCGCCTCGACGTCCCAGTCATCAGGGGTCAGGTACTCGATCTCCTTTGTGGAGAGATCGAGGCGCGCGAGTCGCACGAAGTCCCCGTCCCGGTCCGTGGCGAGGTAGACGCTTCTCCCGTCCGGTGCCACGCGCGCCCCGGAGAAGCGGGCGTCCCCCTCGTGCGGGGTGAGGTGCGTGGTCTCGCCGCTCGAAAGTTTCAGCCCGTACAGGTCGTTGTTGACATTCGAGTGGTGGCGGGAGACGACGAGGAACGAACCGTCCGGAGCCCAGTCGGCTATCGTGTGGTAGGCAGAGGTCTCCCACACCATCTCGGGCTTCCCGTCGGGCAAGTCTTGCACAAACACGTCGAAGTCCGTCCCGTTGCGACGCGTCGCTGTGAAGGCGATTCGGGCGCCATCGGGCGAGAAGCCGCCGAAGTAGTGTATCGCGTCGGGAGATTGCGTCAGGTCCCGATCCTCCCCGCCCGCCAGCAGGAAGAGTTGGGAGCGCTCGTTACCACCGGCGTCCATGCTGTAGATGAGTTTGTTCTCTTTAGGGGAATAGTAGACGCCCAAGACCCTCTCCTCGTAGAAGGTGAGCTGCTCCGGCCAGCCGCCCCCAGCGGAGCTAGGCACCTCCCAAGCCTGGGGGACGCCGGTGATGTCCGTCAGGAAAGCGATGCGGCGCCCGTCTGGCGACCAGGTAGCTCCGTAGGCAGCTCGGATCTTGAGGTATCGGGCGAATTCGTAGGGCAAGGAGACTCCTTTCTTCCGAACGAGAAAGATTGAAGCACGGTACCACACGGAAACCTTCTCGACGTTAACGGTTCGCTTCGTGATCCTGAGCGCGGACATATAATCTGCGTGGGGGTACGACGTGAGAAGGGGTCTCTTGAGCTTTGAGAGTACGACACCATCCACTTGAAGCATCCGCGAGAATCGAGAGGCTATAAATATGGCCGAAACTGGGGCCAGAAAGACCGCCGAGGAGCTGCTCGGTTGCCGGACAACGGGAAGCGCTACTCAGATGCGCTCGGGACCTGGAGCGCAAGGACCTAGAGTGGTTCCAGGTGAGGATCGACTCTGCCCGTACCTGACGTGCCTGACGATCCTCTGCATCCTCGCGGTGAAGATTCTGTTGGCCTTCGTCCCCGACACGCGCACCCAGCTCCTTTTGACCCTCCTGAGCTTCGGAGTCGTCCTCGCAGCCTACGCGCTACGCTGGCACTATGGGAGTCGTGCCGAAGAACCCTCCGGGGAGCTGGTTAGGGAGCCGTAAGGGGACGGACCAACGATAAGGACCTACCCGTTAGAGACCGAGCGCTTCCCCGGCGGGTAAGCCTTTTACGCGCCCGCCGGAAGTGCAGGGCCCGAAGGCATCCGAAACCCGCAACACACCCGGGCGCGACCGTGGCGCTATTGTACTTTTTGCCACGAGACACGCGTAGTTGGTGTACCATACTTTTGGGTGAGGGAGCGTCCGCGCGGACGCTTTGCTGACAGCGATCGGAGAGGGCTTCGTTGCGTGACTGCTGTTACGAAATAGCGTATCTATTATACAATGCAGTAGACGCGAAAGCAGTGTAGGGCGCACGGAAGGAGCGGATCATGCAAGAAAAGGGCGTAGGAACTCAAGCATATCTCGAAGTAGAGATCGGGCGGGAGAGCGAGGACATGTGCCTCCTGGCCCGCGTCTTCAACGGGTTCGCCAACTCGACGCGGCTCTCGATCCTGCTGCTCCTTGCGCAGCGGGGTGAGATGAAGGTAGGCGAGCTGGTGCGCGAGTTGGGGGCGCCGCAGCCACGCGTCTCCGATCACCTACGCTGCCTGGCCTGGTGCGGCTATGTCGAGGTAAGGCGCGAGGGCCGCAACGCATACTACTCCTTGGCCGACGATCGGGTCCTGGAGATACTGCGCCTGGGCGAAGCGATGCTCCGAGAAAACTTCGAGCACGTCGAGTCCTGCGAGGCCATCAAGAAAGGCTGCTAGGAGCAGCTAGCCTTGCGGATAGAACTCCTCTACTTCGAGAGCTGCCGGGGCTCTGCAAAGACTGCGGGCATCCTCGAAAGTGCGGTCACAGAGGAAGGAATAGCAGCCGAGATCGTGACGACGCCGCTCGGAGCCGACGACCGGCGCGTCTTCCCCGGTAGCCCGACTGTTCTCGTCGACGGCGAGGACCTCTTCCCGGCGCAACGCCGCGACGAATCCCGTGCCCTCAGCTGCAGGATCTACTCCTCACCCGAAGGCCCGAAGGACCACCCGACCGAGGCGATGGTTCGCGCGGCGCTAAGGGAGCGGAGCCGGTAGCCGGCGACCCTCATCCCGCAGCTTTGTAGCCCTCTTGCGCCTCGATCCTCTGCATCCAGGCGACGTTCGAGTAGTCCGCAAGCGCGATGTCGCACTTCTCTGCGAACTCGCGCAGGCAGACGAAGTTGCCGGCGTAGGCTATGTCGGTGAGGGAGAACTCGTCCGCGAGGTACTCGCGACCGGAGACGCTCCCCGAGCACGCCGAACGCGCCGAGCGCGGCCTTCCGCTTCTCTAGCGCTTCCGAGATCCTATCTTCCGAAAACCCTCGCTCGCGACCCACGCCCGTGACTAACACGGCCGGGAAGAAATCGTCGTCGGCCGAGGCTATCCAGATGCGAGCGTAAGCCCTCTTTTTGGGGGTTTCGGGCAAGAGTCTAGGAGACTCGAAGACCTCGTCGAGGTACTGGTTAACGACGCTCCCGCTCGAGTAGATGGCCAGGCTAGAAAGCAAATACTTGAGTATTTGCTCAGGGACCTAATCCGCCGATCATCGTTCCTAGCCACGTGCCTGATGCTAACACGCATGTACTCGTCTTCCGTGCCTTGCTAAACGATAATGGTACGAGAGAGGTGCGCTTTGAGCGAGTGGCGGTACGCTAGAATGGGCAAAGCGACAGACAGGGGACGCCGTGAGCAGCGGCTACATCCCGGCTAAGGAAGAACCCGAGCCCGACGAGATCCTCGGGGCTTTGCACGCCAGGGAGGATCTGAAGCGGTGCCTTAAGGACATAGAGCGTATCGAGGTCCAGACCGACTAATCACGAGTTGCCGCCGT
Organism: Actinomycetota bacterium; assembly: GCA_030867425.1. Classification (GTDB taxonomy): domain Bacteria; phylum Actinomycetota; class Rubrobacteria; order Rubrobacterales; family Rubrobacteraceae; genus Rubrobacter_F. The sequence continues at coordinate 15,636 of JALZFJ010000313.1, forward strand.
CTCCTCAGTTTTGATCGGGACGAGGCTACCGTAAGAACGCTCTACCCCGCTCGAGCTCGTCATTGGCTTGTAGTTTTGAGGCTGCTAATCTTATACAGAGCTAACGTCCCAGGTCTCTATTCTTCCGAGGCATCCTCAAGACAAAGGTGGAACCCTTACCGGGCTCGCTCGCTGCCTCAATCTCGCCGCCGTGGACCTTGGCGATCTGGTGAGCTATGCTCAAGCCCAGCCCCGCACCGCCCGCGCCTCGGGCCGGGTCCACCTGATGGAAACGCTCAAATACGAGCGGTAGCTCCTCCTCTGGTATACCGACGCCCGTGTCCGAGACCTCGAGGCGTACCCAACCGTCTTCTCGCCCCACGCACACTGTAACGGTTCCCTCTGGCGTGTACTTTATGGCGTTATCCAGGAGAATGTCCGCTACTTGACGGATTCGGGCTCGGTCGAAGGTGGCCTCGATTGTCTTCTTTGGGTACGTGTATTCGATCGCGACCTTGCTGCTCGCCGTGGCCCGTGCCGCCTTCACCGCCTCGGCGGCGACATCGCCTAAGTCGTGGGGTACGAGCTCCAAAGGCACGTCTGCATCGTCACGGGCTAGCGCGAGGAGGCTCTCCACGAGATTCCTCATGCGCTCCGATTCCCCCAGGATAGCAGCCACGCCCTCCCGCGTAGTCGTAGGATCTTCGAGACCCCAGTCCTTGAGCATCCGGGCGTAGCCGGAAATGGAGGTTAGGGGTGTTCTAAGCTCGTGACTGGCGTCGGCGGCGAAGCGTCGCTGACGCGATAGGGCCTCCTCACGACGCACAAATGCGGCCTCCAGGCGCTCTAGGAGGCCGTTTATGGTGGTCGTCAGACGCCCTATCTCGTCTTTAGAATTGCGAACCGGAAGGCGCTTAGAGAGGTCGCCCTCGGTGATCTGCCTGGCCGACCGGACTACAGCGTCCACCGGGGAGAGCGCGGTCCGAGCAAGGAGGTAAGCGCTGCCTACAGTGAGCAGGAGAGCCGTTATGATGCCGCCGATCAGGATGGCAGCGAAGGTCTCAAGGGTTTCCGTCGCTGAATCGTAAGATTGGCCTGCTTCCACTACGCGGGCCGAACCCTCTGACGGGTTTATCGGCACGGCGTAGACGTAGTCCGGCGCCGACGCTGAGTAGTCGGCTGCGCCGCCGACAGGCTGGCCAGTGTCGAGAGCCTGGGACCAAACCGGGTCCCGGATTTCTCCGCTGGGCACCGTGTTCACCGTCTGTTCCAAGATCTGGCCCTGTTCGTCTCGCACTATGACGAACACCCCGCCCAAGCTTAACCGCTCGGCCTCACTTTCTTCTAAGGCTTCCCCGGCTTCCACGGTTTCGGCGGCAGTCAAAGCCCGATCACGGGTAGTGTCCTCGACCTCCGCGAACACGGCACTGCGCAAAAGCAAAAAGAGCGCAAGGCCCAACACCACTAGGATAACCCCTATGGATAGGGCGTTGAAGATGGTTAAGCGCCACCGAATCGGCAACCTTGCCCTCCCTTAGGGCTCCCTCAAAGCATAGCCGACTCCCCGTATGGTTTGGATGAGCCGGGTGTCGCCAGAGGTATCTATTTTCTTGCGCAGATACCCGACGTACACGTCCACCACGTTGGTCTCAACGCCGAACTCCTGCCCCCAGACCCGTGAGAGCAAGAGATCCCGGGGGAGGACCCGACGGGGGTTGCGCGCCATGAACTCCAGGAGCTCGTACTCCCTGGCGGTAAGGCCCTCTACCTTGCGCTCGCCGCGTCTGACCTCCCGAGTCGCCGTATTGATCTCCAGGTCCGCCAACCTCAATACCTCGTCCCCCTCCATCCTTCTCAAGAGAGCTCTCAAGCGGGCCATGAGCTCTTCGGTGTCGAATGGCTTGGTGAGGTAGTCGTCGGCGCCGACGTCGAGGCTGTGGACCTTGTCCGCCGGAGTGTCACGTGCGGTCAGCATTATAACTGGCTCCCTGTTCCCCCGGCGCCTGAGCTCCTTCAAAACCCCCACGCCGTCTATGCCTGGCAGCATTATGTCCAGGACGATGACTGCGGGATCGAACTCCGCCGCGGCCTCAAGGCCAGACGGTCCGTCACGGACGCAAAGCACCCCCAGGCCGCGGTGCTCGAGCTCGAGCTTGAGGAGCCGGGCTACGGAGCGGTCATCTTCGACGATAAGGATACGCGTCCCTGGCTTCATCTTTACTTCTTTTCTCCTCCTCTCTCCGATATTCTACCGGCCCCCCTTCGTGGGGGCAGGAAACGATGAGAAATCGACGAGAGAATGGCTTTTTCTTCCTCAGGCAAGCTCACCACGGCGTCTAGAACGCGCCGCGAAGGAGGAGATCGCCAGCCTAAACTCCTCTGGGGAGAAGTCCGGCCAGAGCGTGTCCGTGACGTAGAACTCTGCGTAGGCGATCTGCCAGAGGAGGAAGTTCGAGATCCTGAGCTCCC